>NZ_LOHE01000080.1 GCF_001559865.1 Abyssisolibacter fermentans | reverse complement strand
GTTGTAATTACTACGTAATTGCCTTCGAATTCACTGAAATCTTCTAATTCAGAAACTTACAGCATATTATCGGGAGTTATACGAATAATCAGGGTTAAATTCTCTTTTGTACATAGCCATTGAATATATATCTTTTGTCATATTTCCAATAACCAATAACAACAGCTACCACACCTATAGTCATCCCCGCTACCACATCTAGCAAACTATGTTGTTTAGTAAACATAGTTGCTAATATTATTAATGCAGCAACCACAAAACTAAATATAACTATTCTATCATTTTTTTTGCATACTTTGGTTATGGCAACATGAGTAATTACAGTCTGTAATACGTGTAAACTAGGTAATGCGTTTACAGGATTATCGCTAGCATATGTCAAAATTAATAACTTGCTGAATATATCATTTCCTGTAATCTCTGGCCTGATAACATACGTTGGATAAAGAATAAAAATAATAATACATAATATTTTAGCTATTATAGTTGTTTTAGCATGAATAAAAAATACATCTTTATTTCTATATAATACAAATAACAATCCACCCCAGATATAAACATACCATAAATCATAAGGTATAATCATGCATTTAATAAGCGGTATATAATAGTCTATACTAGTAGTAGTTAAATTTATCCGCATATCTAATTTATTAGTCAAAAGGTATAACACATTTAATAGTATCAACTGTACAATAACTATGACTACTTTAGTATCTATTTTTTTGTTTTTAACCATATTGCCTCCTTCCTTACAAGCTTAATATTTTCTAGTTTGACAAATTATATAATATAAAATATTATTAATATATAATAACGAAAGTGGTGATTTACTTGGATTTTAAACAATTAGAAACATTTGTTGAAATCATTAATTTGAAAAGTTTTTCAAAAGCTGCACAAAAATTATTCTTAACTCAACCAACAGTTTCCAATCATATACAAAACTTAGAAAACGAACTCGATACTATATTACTAAATAGATCTAGCAAATATATTTACCCTACAGAATCAGGTAGTATTTTATACAAATATGCACAAGATATACTTAATCTAAAAGATAACGCTCAATTTACTTTAAATCAGTATAAAGGAAAAATTGAGGGTAATTTAAATATAAGTGCAAGTTCTATTCCTAAGCAGTACCTATTACCCAAGATTATAAAAGGATTTTCAACTGAATATCCTGATGTAAAATATACTATTTACCATAAAGATTCTAAAGAAATAATTGAAAGTATTCTGCAAGGTCATACTGACTTTGGTATTGTTGGTGCTAAATATCAATCTAAAAAACTTGAATTCATCAAATTAATAGAAGATGAATTAGTAATAGCTTCATCATATAATTCAAACTCATTAGAACCAAACTCTACTGTTGATCTTGATTTTCTAATAAAAAACAAGCTTATTTTGCGAGAAGATGGCTCTGGTTCACGTTTACTATTAGAAAAAAGCTTAAATAAATTAAACATTAATCTATCAAGCTTAAAAGTCATAGCATGTATAGAAGATAATGAAACTATAAAACAATTAATTAAACTTAATATGGGTATTAGTATTATATCCTTATTAGCTTTAAAAGACGACATACAAAATAAAAAAATAAAACCACTACACCTTGATTCAGCTAATTTAAAAAGAAGCTTTTACTTTGTTTATAAGAAAAACAAGTATCTGTCACCATTATCTAAGGCCTTTAAAAATTATATAATAAAAAATGTTAATAACTAAAACCAGTGATGTTGTTATTATTTACATTCTTAATGGTAAAAACTACATCTTATATAATTATATATCATAATAATAACTTACTCAATACTCTTTTCAGTTTTATATTTGCATCTATTTATATTTGACGACAAAAATTTATAAATCCCTCATATTCTTATTATAAACAAAAAATATAATTTTCTATCATTAATCCCGGGATAATATTTAATTCTAATATGCATATTTGTTAGATGTTAATTGTATAAACAGTTAAAAACGAAAGCTTAGCTTTCGTTTTTAATCATAGAAAAAACTACTTAGAATATTTATTTGCGCCTTGTTATAACAAAGGAAGCAATTACGTAGTAATTGCATCACACCGTTTCAACAAGGTATAAGATGTCCACCGTCTGTCACATCTTGCACCTTGTTATAACAACAGAAGTAATTACGTAGTAATTACTTCACCCGTTTCAACGAGGCTCAGCCTGAGCCTCGTTATATTTTCTTTATATTGTTTTTATAAGCAAATATTGCAGCTTGAATTCTGTCAGTTACTTCGATTTTTTTAAATATATTGGATACATGGTTTTTTACAGTTTTTTCACTAATAAAAAGTCTTTTGGCTATTTCTTTATTATTCAAACCTTCTGCTATTAATGTTATTACTTCATATTCTCTCTTAGTTAAGTTCTTTTTATTAGTATTAGTAGCTTTATTTCCTTTCTTATACCTGTGAGAAAGTAAATTAGCAATGGAAGATTGGATGTAAGTATTACCGATAATCACATTTCTAATTGCATTTATTAAAGTTTTTGAATCAGCATCCTTTAATACATATCCATCAGCACCAATATTTAATGTCTCACTTAAATATTCAACATCATTATGAATTGTCAACATAATAATTTTAGTTTCAATTCCTATATCCTTGAGTCTTCTTAAAACTTCTATACCGCTTAATTTGGGCATATTAATATCTAATAGTATCACATCTGGTTTTATATGTAAACATTTTTCAATAGCTTCTTCACCATCACCTGCTTCTTCAATAACCTTAATATCTTCTTCAAGTTCTAAAATTTGCTTTAGACCTTGTCTCATTAATGCATGATCATCTGCTATCATTACTGTTATTATCTTAGACATCTAAATCGTCATCCTTTCCTAAATATGGTATTGAAACGCTTATTGTTGTTCCTTTATCAGCAATAGAATTAACATTTAATTTACCATTTAATAATTCAACTCTTTCTTTCATACCAAGCATTCCAAACCCACTATTAGAATCTTCACCATTCCCTGTTTTATCAATATCAAACCCTATTCCATCATCTTTAATCACTACATTCAAGCAATCTTTTGCGCACTCTAAAATGATAATTACATTATTAGCTTTAGAATGTTTAAAAACATTACTTAAAGCCTCTTGTATTACTCTAAATATAGATAATTGTACAATAGCATTAATATTTTCATATTTTCCCAAAATTTTAAAGTCGATATTGATACCAGTTTCATCATTAAATCTATTCTTTAGTTTTTCAATTGTTGGTATTAATCCTAAGTCGTCTAACGACATTGGTCTTAAATTATAAATTATTCTTCGTACATCTGTAAGACAATCTCTAACAACTTTCTTTAAACTACAGAGTTCATTTCTAGCTCTTTCTTCATCAATATATAACAATTTTTCGCATAGTTCGGCCTTTAAAACAATATTTGCCATAGACTGTGCAGGACCGTCGTGAATTTCTCTGGCTATTTTCTTTCTTTCTCTTTCTTGCGCTTTAATAACCTTTATTCCATAGAATTTCTTCCTATCCATATCTTCAATTGAGTCAATTATTTCTCCTAGATTCCCATTAAGATAATCAATGGCAGTACAAATTTTGGAGCCTAATTCATCAGCTCTTTCTAACGTTTTAGCTAAATTTCTGTATCTAATTTCAAGTTCATTTCGACGTGTTAAAAGATCTTTCTCTTCCTGCCTCTTTAAAACTAAACTAATTCTAAAATTATTAGCATTTTCATATGCATTTTTAATATGTTCCTCATTAAATTCATTAAAATTCTTGCTGACTCTCATTAATTCGTACCTAGCTTTTTTCTCTTCTAATTCTAAAATATCATATTCGTTTATAACTGTCTCTATTTTAGACTTCAATAATGTTAATTTAGAATTAACTATTTCACATTCATTTCTTACGCTTTCAGCTATTTCAAAAATTTGATTTTTTCCTTCAGCTATTGTGTTTAGTGTGTTTTCAAGTATATAATGTATTTTTTTAGCTGTTAAAGCATCATTTTGCATATTAACACCATTTCCTCCTCATTCAATTTTCATTAGATCATATTCTAATTGATATATACATTAAATATAACTATATTGGTATTTAAATGGTGTTATACTCAATGTTAAGAAATTTTTATAACAACAGAAGCAATTACATAGTAATTGCAACACACCGTTTCAACGAGGTGAGAGATTTTAACCTCCTGTTAAATATAACCAGTGCCTTCCATCTATAGAGATGGTAGATAATCTTTCGCCTTGTTATAACAACGGAAGCAATTACGCAGTAATTGCATCACACCGTTTCAACGAGGCGTAAGATTTCACACCGCCTGTTAGCCATCTAATCGGGACCCGCTACCTATAGAGGTAGGGGACATCTTTCGCCTAGTTATAATTCTACATCCATTTTACTGATTTGAGTTTTCTCTGATTCGTTTAATACTTTTTCTAAGTCTATTAATATAATAAGACGTTCATCTAGTTTTCCAACACCTGTCAAATACTTTCTGTCTACACTACTAACAATATCAGGTGTTGAATCAATATTACTGTCATTTAATCTAATTGTTTGAGAAGCTTCATCTACAATAAATCCGATTTGCTTTTCATTTAAATTTATAACAATAATTCTTGTATTATTATCCACCTCTTTTGAAACTAAATTAAATCTCTTCTTTAAACAAATAATTGGTATAACTTTTCCTCTATAATTTATTATACCTTCAACAAAATCAGGCGCATTTGGAATTTTAACACTTTCTTGATATGGTCCTATTTCTTTAACATTCATTATATCTATACCATATTCCTCTTTGCCTAACTTAAAGACAACAAATTGCTTTTCACTCATATTATCTCTCCCTTTTCGAACATGCTATTCTACATATTTAAACAATATTCTCATATAAAAATTTTCAATATTTATTTATTTATTTCTACAAATTTTCTGAATTTCCTTCAAATCTGTATATTATATAAATTAATAAATTCCTTAAAATCATTTGAATTACCTTTAAAAAAATATAATTTGTACTATTTAGGACAATAGTACTATCGTTCAAATTTACCTATTTAACCACATTTATGTTATTTTGGGTATGATAATCTATTTTCTGGATGTCAATAATCAATTTGATAAAATAACGCTTTGTCATAATTTGTCATTTCCGCTAGATGGATGGTTTTCATAGATTTGGGTTCGCTGCTTTCTCAATCTGTGCCTTGCATAATTTTTGTATTATTTTTATGCAATTTTAACATTTTTATTTCTCTTTTCATTAATCCTTCAAACTGTAACTCCTACTCACTTCGTTCCTAGGAGTAAGCGGAGTTGTACCTCCTATTCATTCTATTCATAGGAGTAAGCGATTCACAAGAAATCATAGATTTCTGTTCTCTGTTCAAAATCATAGATTTGGGTTCGCTGCTTTCTTAATCTGTGCCAAACAAATCTTAGTCACCTTTTTTTTGAAATATTTACATTATGTTAGTATATATATTAATCCTTCAAAATGTAACTCCTACTCATTTCGTTCCTAGGAGTAAGCGGAGTTGTACCTCCTATTCATTCTATTCATAGGAGTAAGCGATTCACAAGAAATCATAGATTTCTGTTCTCTGCTCAAAATCATAGATTTGAGTTCGCTGCTTTCTTAATCTGTGCCAAACAAATCTTAGTCACCATTTTTTTTGAAATATTTACATTATGTTAGTATATATATTAATCCTTCAAAATGTAACTCCTACTCACTTCGTTCCTAGGAGTAAGCGACTCACACCAAATCATAGATTTGGGTTCGCTGCTTAAAAATATAGTTGCAAAAATTAAATTTTTGCAACTATATACACATAACTTTATTATTAGTCAGTTATCTGTATTGATTCTATTTGTTTTTTGAAGTTTTTTCTAAATTCTTTTAAATAATCTTTTCTTAACTTTGCTTGTTCTTTTTTTTCATCTTCAGTAAGTCCTTCATTTTTAGACTTATGTGCTAAAGCATTGATTCTGTTTAGCATTTCTTTGGTTATCAATTTTTTCACCTCAAGACTAAATCCTTCTTAAAAACTATTTTAACAAACCTATTTGCTCTTCTACTTTTATTAAAATTTCATTTGCTGTTAAAATGTCATTACATTTATTTATTTCTTCATACATTATAACATCATTTTCAATTGTGTCAACATTATTTCTAATTATATCATAAGCTATTTTAGTTCCTTGACCTAACCCTTTATTTTCTGTTAAATCTAAAGCTTGACAAGCAGCTAGACATTCCATAGCTATAACTGCTCTCGCATTTTTAAGTACTTGAGCTGCTTTTCTTATTGCTATTGTACCCATAGAAACATGATCTTCTTGGTTAGCAGATGAAGGAATAGAGTCAACACTTGCTGGATGAGATAAGGATTTATTTTCTGATACCAAAGAAGCAGCTGAATATTGAACTATCATGAAACCAGAATTTAATCCACCATTTTTTGATAAAAATGCTGGCAAACCACCGTTTAATGCAGGATTAACCAATCTCTCTAATCTTCTCTCTGATACATTTGCTAATTCACTTAATGCTATTGATAAAAAATCAAATGGCAATGCCATTGGTTCTCCATGAAAATTACCTTGTGAAATTACATCACCATCAGCTGGAAATAACAATGGATTATCAGTAACAGAATTTATTTCAATTTCTATTTTGCTTCTAACAAAATTAACTGCATCTTTAACTGCACCATGTATCTGAGGAATACATCTTAATGTATAAGCATCTTGTACTCTAATTTCTCCTTGTTTTGTTGTCATATTACTGTTTGATAATATTTTCAACAAATTACTTGCTGTATCTATTTGTCCTTCATGTTGTCTTAATTCATGAACTCTTTTATCAAACGCATCTGTTATACCATTTAATGCTTCTATAGTCAATCCAGCAACTATGTCAGCTGTTTTAGATAAATTAATAGCATCATATATTGCTAAAGTGCCTATTGCTGTCATTACTTGTGTTCCATTAATTAATGCTAGTCCTTCTTTTGATGTAAGCTTAACAGGTGTTATACCAGCTTCATTTAAAGCATCTAATCCTTTCATTTTCACACCATTATATATAGCTTCACCTTTTCCTAGCATAACTAAAACCATATGTGCTAAAGGTGCTAAATCACCACTAGCTCCTAATGAACCTTTTTCAGGTATTATTGGATGTACCTTTTTGTTTATCATATCTATTAATGTTTGTAATGTACTAAGTCTTATTCCAGAATGTCCTTTAGCAAGAGCATTAACCCTTAATAACATTATAGCTCTTACAACATCTTCATCTAAAGGATTGCCAACTCCACATGCATGACTCATTATAAGATTTTCTTGTAACTGCATAGTTTCTTCTTTTGAAATATATGTATCACTAAATTTACCAAAGCCAGTAGTAATCCCGTATACTATTTTTTCTTCATCAACTAAACAATCTACCATTTTTCTTGCAATTCCAATACGCTCCTTTGATTCATCGGTAAGCTCAACTTTATATGAGTTTCTAGCTACATTAACTACATTCTCTATATTCAAGCTATTACCATCAATATAAACCATATTCATAAGAATACACCCCTATTCCAACAATTTTATTTTTATTATCCTAACTATTCATAATAACCCGAACTCTATAAGCAGTGAACTGAAATCTTTGATTCTATGTGAACAAAGAATGAGTTTCTGCTTTTATCACTTATTCATTAAAGAAAATATAAAAGAATAATCGGACATAATTCTATTATACTCATTTTATATGCAAATATCAAAAATATTTTAAGCCTTCAACAAATTTTAGTAATTTAAAGCTTTATAATAATAAATCAGTAAATTCTATTAAATAGCTTAGTTTAAATTATATTTAAATTCTCTATTAAAGAAACCATTAAATCTTTTAGAAGCTACATAACAATTTTTGACCACTACATTTGCCTACATTTTTTCATCTTTATATTATCATAAAAATGTAGGCATCTCCGAGTAAAAAAATGTCTTGTATGGTTTCAATTCACAAACATAGAGCCCTACTTCCCTCAAAGATTTACCTTTGCTATTTTAACAATTTTTTTGAACTCTTATTACAAAAGTAGAATTTCCCTATTAAAAAAAATAAAACAACCCTTGCTTATTAGCAAAGGTTATTTAAATAATTCATTATATTCTATTTTAGAGTTTCAACTATCTGATTATATATGTCATCTGATGTTTTTCCTCTTGCATTTATAACTGGTTTTTCTATTTCAATATTACTTATTCCCATAATGTTAGAATCTTGACCTGAAACAACAATAACATCACAACTGTTTAAATTATTTTTATTTAGATTACTTACATTTAAACCTTTTTTACTCAAATATTGACTTACTTCAGTTAATGAATCTTCTATTAAAACTCTTTTTTTCATTTCACACCTCCAATAATGCTTTCCAATTCTATTATTACTATCATTGAAGGAATTTATACAGTCTACTTCAAACTTTTACAACTGTCTCTTTTTTCAATCTGAAATGGTAATGTTATAATGTCTTCTTTTATATTTTCTCCTTTTATTTCTTTAATCATTTTTCTTATTGCAACTGCTCCAATATCATAAAATGGTTCTTTTATAGTAGTAAGTTTTGGTCTTATTAATGATGCAATTTTACCATCTCCAAAACCTGTTACTGAAATAGATTCAGGTACTTTTATATTGTTATCGTGAAAATAATTTATTAATCCTACAGCTATTTCATCCTTACTACAAAATACAGCTGTTATTTCGCCTATTTTATTTATTAAACTACTACCTACATTATAACCTTTTTCTAAACTACTACCATTTACAACTATAACATTTTCTTTCATATCATCTTCTTCTAATAATGCATCTTTATAGCCATTAAGCTTTTGTATTTCCATAGTATTACTTTCATCTATATCACCTAAAAAAGCAATATTTTTATGTCCTAAGTTCATCAAATAACTAGTCATCTCATAAGCTGCAGAATAGTTCTCTACATGAACACTAGAAACATCTTCAGGTATTGAATCCCTGCTTAAATAAACAAATGGAATTTTTAATGCTTTAATGTTTTCTTTGATTTCAATATTTAATTTTTCTCCTATCATTATTATACCCGCAACTTGCTTACTATTTAATAATTGTACATACTTTTTTTGAGCTGAAATATCTCCATAAGAACTACACAATAATATATCATAATGATACATTTTGCCAATTTCCTCAATACCTCTTACCATTTCAGCAACATATGAATGTCCAATATCAGATACAATAACACCTATTAAAAATGATTTTTTTGTAACTAATGAACGAGCAATTTCATTTGGCTTATACCCAATCTCATCTATAATCTTAAGAACTTTTTTCCTAACCTCAGGGCTGACAGGTTTTGAATCATTAATTACTCTAGATACTGTAGAAATCGATACCTCTGCCAATCTTGCTACATCTTTTATAGTAACTGCCATAATACCACCTCCGATTTTTTCTGTTAATCCTATTATGAATCACTAACACTTCCTTGTTTATTTAAATATTTACATTGTTTTTAAATTATGATGTTTACGCAACATTATGAAGATTTACAATATTCCAGACAATATTTCTCCAATTATATTAACAAAATTATAAGTTTCATAATCAAATTCTTTTTCATTTAAATACACTGATAACTGTAATATACCTTTTAATTTTCCTTCAAATATTAGTGGAACTACAATTAAAGAAAACCAATTTGGGTTACCTGTAAATAAATCTTTCTCTTTTATATTTTCCCAATCAATTAAAAAATCACCTTTATGACTTTCAATAACATTTTGTATTATTTTGTAATTAATACTTGGGTTTTGTATCCACCCATCAGTAAATCTTTGTCTTGAATATACTTTTTCAACTATATTTTCATTTTCTATTGTAATAAGTACTCCTTGATATGCTTCCACAATTTCAATCAATCTACCTAATGCTAAAGATATCTTATCTTTTTTAGGCATACTTTTTTTTAATAAATTAATTATCTCAACAATAACTAAAACATTCCTTTGATCTTTTACCATATTACCTGAAATAATACCAGCTAACTTGTCTAATCGAGCAGTTTCACCTATAGTATTACTCCAAATAACTGTTTTATTTCTACCTGTTTCTTTAGCATTATACAAAGCTTGATCTGCTTTAGCTATTAATTCTTCTTTCTGTGTACCATGCTTTGGATATGTTGAAATACCTAAACTAATAGTTAATGAATTATCTTTTCCTAATAAATTTTTATTATCTACATTCAGCCTTATTTTTTCAGCTATTTTTTCAGCAGTTTTTTCATCAACATTATGCAAAATAATTAAAAATTCTTCACCACCATATCTACCAACTATATCATTATTTCTAACACTATTCAATAAAATAGAGCCAATTTCTTTTAATATTTTATCTCCTTTTTGATGTCCATATTTATCATTTACGTTTTTGAATTTATCAATATCTGCTATTATTATAGAAAACAAAGTATCTTCTTTTTTTACATTTTTTAATATATCATCAAAACTATGCTCTAAAAACTCTCTATTTTTTATTCCCATCAATTTATCAGTAGAGGATTTTACTTTAAGATTATAGTTATCTATATTTATAAATGCCAAAGATACAAGAGTGTTTAATACAGGTATAATATCTTTATTTACTCTGTTTATTAACTTGTCAGTTTCTAAATACAAATACGCAACAATTTTATTTTCACCATGATAATTAAACTTTCTTCTTTCTATGTTAGTATACTTCTTATTATGATTTCTTTTTTCTATTATTGGTAAACATATAAGCCCTGTTACGTCTTCATTAATTTTATTACAAATTATTTGATTATCAAAGTCACCATTCATAGTATTTATTATTATTTCTTCTCTGCTTTTATTAACATAATCTATTATATTGTAAATATATTTATCATCTTCTAAATCATTTACATTATGTTTAGCTAATAATTGATAATTTGCTTCCTTTTTTATAGCTATAAAACCTTTTTCAACTAAAGTTACTCTCATAGCATACATGAGTATTAAGTTCAGATTTTCTTCATAGTTCATTGAAAAACTATCAATTAACATTTGAATTGAGTTAATATCTTTTATATCAATTAAAAAGTATTGTTTCATCAACGCTTCAAATAATTTATTATCTTTTAAGATATCCTTTAAATCTTTATTTATAAAATTTGTATAATTAATATTATTATCTTCACCATATATTGAAAATAAACAATTATTTAATTTCTCCCTTGCATTTTTTATTATATTATTGTATACAAATTTCTCTCTTAATTTTTTATCTGGTATTTTATAAACGGTTTTATTGAATATATATAATGAGCTAATAAAACTATTAATAGCCTTATGATATTGTTTCTGTTTGTAGTAAATATTACCGATATTGAAATCAATTACAGCTTCTAAATCATAAATTTTTTTACTTTTAACAGCTGTTTTTAATTCAAGTAATTGATTTTTGTCCTTAGTAACTAATAATATGTGATAAAACCTATTTTTGATATCTAGATAATCATTACTATATATATTGGATGCATTATCATCCTCTTTAAGAATTTTTATTGCATAATTTTTTTCCTTGAATATTAAAGATAATTTAATAATCATTAATAATGATTGTCTCTTGTTCCTAAATGACTTCATTTTTTTAGATTTTTTAATTATATTATCTAATCGATTGAAATCAACTTCATTTTTTTTATAACACATTAACAAATCTTGCATACTTTCAACTATCAAATATTCATCAGAATTATTTTTTAAATTACTATTTTTAAGTTTATCGCACACTAACAATGCTTTATCCCAACAACTAAATATAAAATAGAACTCTAGTAAAAAGAAGTTGTATCTATTCATATCTTGCCATTTAATTTCACCTTTATTTAATGTATTTTCAATAATTTGAATGTTTTCAAAACATTTTTCATATTCTCCAATTTTTAAATATATTGAAGCTAAGTTTACATTAGCAATAAATAAAAAACTTTTTTCATTATATTCATTACATACCTCTAAAACTTTTTCAATATATTTTAAAGCTTCTATATAACTATCTTTCCTTATTAACATTTCACCTATGTTATTGTAAAAATGCAATATGCTATCAACCAAATTGTATTCCTTGCTTAAAACCAATCCCTGTTTAAAATATTCCATAGCTTTTTTTGTATCATCAATGTATTCTTCATGTATTACACCTAAATTATTCAAAACTAAGAGATACCCTATAACATCTTCAATATTGTTACATTCTTCAAAATATTTAACTCCTTTATTTATGAATAGCAAACCTCTATTAATATTACCAAGCAAAACATATACTACACCAATTTGATTATATAAATGACCGGAATAATTTATTCTTCCATATTTCTCAGATATCTCAACATATTGAGTTCCTAATTTAAGAATTTCATCTAGTTTACCAATTGATAAATAAATTCTGTTCAATATTTTTATCGATTCCAAATAGCCATCTATATAGCCAATATCCTCTGCTAAGGTCTTAGCTTCTAAGACTAAACTTTCAGCATCATTAAATTTGTTCTTTGTATTATATATATCAGCTTTTAGATTTTTATAATTAACTATATAATAACTGTAATTTATTTCTAAAGCTATATCCAATCCTTTTTGTACTAATGAAATACATCTATCATTATAGCCTTGAAGTCCATGTAATTTTACTAGATTGTAATACACTTCTAATTTTTCATGGCTTTTACTATCTTCCAATAACTCTTTTGCATAATTCCACAGTTCTATTGCCTGAGATATAATCATCATCTCTTGCATGTTTTTTGCAAATCTTATTACATAATCTATAGCTTTGTCTTTTTCATCAGACATAATACAATGATATATTATTTCATCATAATTAAAATTTTTATCAATTTCGTATATATTTTTAAGAATTATGCTAGCTTTTTTATGTAAATACTTTCTTTCTACAGGCTCTATTTTAAGGTAAAGATATCTCTTTGTGTGTATATTGTTAAAATTATAAGTAAAGCCTGTATCTCCAACCATCTTTTCAAGTATTTTTATACTGACTAAAAAATCTATTGCTTTGTCTAGATTAACATCATCTATTCCTGACAATGAACTTAGTATATTTCTAGAAACAGGAGTTTTAAAAATACATGCACATTTTAATAATTCATATTGCCTTTTTTCTATCATTTTTAATTGTTGATTTATGACTTGTTCAATATTGTTAGGTATCTTAACCTCTGAGTAATCTTTCCATTTATGCTCCCAGTAGCCATTATCATTTATAAATAATTCCTTAGAATTATAAAAATTTTTCATAACTTCTTCAATATATGCAGGATTTCCTTTGGTTTCATTCATTATTCTTGTTGCAAATTTTATTGGTGTATAATTCATACCTAAAATATTTTGTATAAACTCAGCTGTTTCATTGATATTGAATCGCATAGGTTTTATCTCATAAACCTCATCATTTTTGCTCAATCGTTTCATTTGTCTTATTTTCTCAAGACACTTTGAATTAAGCTCTTCGTTATAAGAAAATATAAATAATAGCGGGTAATTTTTTACATTCTTCACCATGTAACTTATGAATTTTATTGTATCTTCATCACAATAACATACATCATCTAAAATAATATATGATGGTTTGTCTTTTACAAAATCAATAATAAAATTTGATATTCTGTTATAAAGTCTTAATTCCTCTCTACGTTTATTTAACAACGCTGACGGCGTGATGCCATCAATATAACTTAATTCAGGTATTATTTTAACTAATTCAGACCCATACTTAATAATCAAATGATAATTACTATTTGGGTCATATCTATTTTGACAATCATTTATCATTTTTCTCAATATGTCTATAATAGGTTTTAGCTTTTGTTTATTTTCAGATATTTTGCATGTATAAACGCAGCTGCCTTCCATTTTTAACCTATAGCTTATTTCTTTTAATAACCTTGTTTTACCTACTCCAGATACACCATTAACAGCTACAAGTTTTTTATTATATAAGCCCATATTGTATTCTTTATTGATATCTAAAATAAAATTGATATATTCATCTCTACCAACAATTGGCGTTTTAAAATTCAAAACCTCTTTATATTCTTTATTAATACGTTTATAATTTAGTTTATTAACTTTTAAATCCGATATGATTTCACTAATATTTCTATATGAATTTTTAACTTTTTGCGAATACAATTTTTTTACAATTTCTCTTATTTGCGTATACTTATTACTATCTTTATCTAGAACTTTTTCTAACAAATGATTGCCTATAACTGCCAATTTCCATATATAATCATATAATATGTCTTTATTATCTTTAGTTTTATCATTACTCTTATAATTACTGTTTATTTTTTGATTTAGATTTGATTCATTAGCAGAAATATAGTCTTTAAGATATATCTCTAAATTTTTTTCATTCTTATTTATTAAAAGATTATCTATTTCTATAGCAACATATACCTTGCCCCTAAAACGTAGGTAATCTATTATCTCACAAATTTTAATCATTATATCAATAACTTCATCTATAGCAAAGTTTCCTTTAAAACTTTTAAGTGTTATAGCGTCAACAAATCCCATCGTGTAAAAATATTGCTTGCTATAAACATGCTTATTATCAACATTATTTATTAAATCAAATGAAAGGTTTGGTACTATATAAGGATGTTGAATACTACTAATCATTGTAAAATTATTAATAAGAAAATCTATAATAACATCATTCTTAATATTATTAGAAAAAACTTTTAATAATACATTATTGTTATTATTTAGTAAATCAATTGCTTGATAAACAATCCCATTTTGCTCCTGTTTATGAATAGAGTTTATTTTAAATTGTTTGTTTATCATTTCCATATGAACACTTCCTCATGGTATTTAATTAATATTCTCAAAGTACTAGTTCATTTATTATGAAACTCTCAATAAAAACTACTATCATTAAATTATATCATATATCTTGTAAATTAAATATAGCTTTTGCTGTAATATTACAAATATTACTATTTATTTTACAAGTTAGTCTATCTAGCTAAACATCCCTTCTCCCACAGATAAAATTGTAAGCCTTAAAAACTGATAAATATTATTATAAATACTTATAATAATACATAATATTACTTAATATTTTAACACTTATATTGTATTTCTGCAAAATTTTTGTTTTTTATAAATTTATACTAAATTAAAATTTAGGTTCTCCAATTAACATTTTAACTAATTATTTAAATTTATATGATCAATCAATGTAAAATTCAAAAAGATATTATATCCGTAAGAAGGTTTTTTATTTTTTATATAGAATATATTTAATGTATATTTAATTATTTATAATTTTATCAAATTTTTAATAAAAGAGGGGAGTTATGTTGAAAAAAAATTTTATACATATTAAATCCAAAAAACGCAAACAATTTTCATTACTACTTGTCCCCCCATCAAAACCAATAAAACAAGTAAAAATTTCTGCTTGGATTCCAAAAGTGGTTTCTATATCAATTATTACAATTTTAGCTTTGTCATCAATTTATATTGTTAATTTATATACTTCTTATCATACAATGAAAGATGATTATCAAGCTAAAGTCAATTTGATAAATGAACTTAGTAATATAAAGGTAGCTCAAGAGAATCAAATAAAAACTCTAAAGAAAAAAACTTTAGAATTCGAAGATAAACTCGTTCAAATTCAGACTCTACAAGATACAGTTAAAAATATGGTTGGTCTTGAAAATAATAGAGAAGAAAAAAAAGAACCATTACTATCTCGTACAATGTCAACTCACTTTGAGCCTCCAATAGATACTTTTGACAATCAAATGATGGAAATATCAAGACTACTAGATCAAAGTCAAGATGATTTGACATGTCTAATAAGTGATGTGGAAAAAAGATTGAAATATTTATCTGCAGAACCTAATGTTGCTCCATGTACAGGAAGAATAACTTCTGGTTTTGGATATAGAAAAAATCCATTTGGTAGAGGTACTGAGTTTCATCATGGACTTGATATAGCAAACAATTACAAAACAGAAATAAAGGCTGCAGGTAACGGTGTAGTCACTTATGCAGGCTATAATGGTAGCTATGGTAAAGTTGTTATAATTAGTCACGGATATGGCTATGAATCAATTTATGGTCATAATAGTAAATTATGCGTTAAGGTTGGAGAAAAAGTTGAAAAAGGTCAAGTTATAGCATATATGGGCAGTACCGGTAGAAGCACTGGTAATCACGTTCATTTTGAAATAAGAAAGTATGGAAAACCAATAAACCCATATGATGTATTGAATAAAAAGGAGAGATAAAAATGTTTGGAAAAAAGGAATATGATAATAATTATAATAATTCAGACCAGATAGATACTATAATTGGGAAAAATTCAAAAATAGAAGGGAAAATAACTACTAATGGAACAATAAGAATTGATGGTACTCTTGATGGAGATTTATTCGTTCAAGGAAATGTTATAATTGGAGAATCTGGAAAAGTCAATGGAAATGTTGAATGTTTTAATATTGAACTATCTGGAACTATAACTGGCAATACTGTTAGTAAAGAACAACTAAGAATTACAAATTCGGGTAAACTACTTGGTGATATTGTTGTAAAAAGCTTTATTGTCGACGAAAACGCTGTATTTGAAGGTTCCTGTACTATGAAAAATGATAAATCAGAGATCGTTAATAATGAAAAAAGTAAAAAAACTGCCAATAAAGACGCTAAAAATTCATAATTTAACTTTTTAAGCAAAAAAATATTCTATAGAACAAAAAACAGCTTACAGCTGTTTTTTTTGATGTCTATAACACAAATATTTTAAATGCTTTTGGTATGACTTTAAAATTTACAGGAAGTTTTCCAGCATATTCACCATCTATATCTATATCTATTTCCTTTTCAGACATGTTAGATATAGATAATTCCTTAGTTTTAAAATATGCAACATTTGGATGATTCACATGTTCACCTCTTAATACTTTAAGACAAATAGAGATAATATCTTGTATTTCTGATTTCTTAATTATAACACAGTCAAGATAACCATCTTGTACTTCAGCACTTGGAGCAAATTTCTTAAACCCACCTATAGATGCACTATTTGATACTAAGAACAACAATACATCTTCTTCTTCTGAATATTCTTTTGAAGTAAATTTTAGTCTAATTGGTATAAATCTTTGCTTAGGTATTTCTTTTATACCTTCAATATAATAAGCCATTCTTCCAAGAATTGTCTTTAATTCGCTAGATGCTTGATGCGCAACATTGGTCAACAATCCACCAGCTGAAACATTTACATAAATCAAATCATTACATTTACCTAAATCAACATCTATAGTTTTCTCACTAAAAATCATTTCACAAAATTCATCTACCTGTCTAGGTAAATTCATGAATTTTGCAAAATCATTTACAGTACCTGATGCTAATATACCAACAGGTATTTTTCTTCCTCCTTCAACTATCCCAGCTGCAACTTCATTAACAGTTCCATCTCCTCCAGAAACTAATAAAATATCCCAATCTTCTTTGCAACATTGAATAGTTCTATTCATAGCATCATCTTTCTTAGTTGTAGCATATTTTGAAACTAAGTATCCTTTATTTAATAATTGTATACATATATTGTCAATTCTTCTTTGTATTATCTGTCTACCTGATGTAGGATTATATATAAACATAACTTTTTTCATTTGTTTTTCCCCTTTTCTATAAACATCATTAATTATCCTATGTTTCCATATAATATAATACAATAATAAATGATTTTATACAAGCGTGTAACCATTGAATCAAAATCTTAGTTTCCTTATCATAAAAATAATTATAATAAAATCTTCTTAACAGCAACTCTTTTATCTTTAGAACAATTATTGCAATAAAAAAGATGCATACATTCATTATGTGAGGCACCATCAACTAATTGAGTAATATCATTCGATAAATACGGACTATAATCATCTAAATAATCAACTAACGGGCCTTTATTAATCATTTCTGATCCACACTCACATTTAACAGTTATATCCTGAATACTATTACATAATGGACATACTAATTGCATAGTACCATCTCCTTTATGTCGCTTTATTAATATTCTAACCAAATATAATAATAAAATTTACATGAATTAATATTTAGGATAATAACTGCAAAAATCAGTCATAATAAATTATACAATTAATAATGTATTACACAAAATTGTGTAAAATTCTGTTTTTAATAAATTATTTTAATATAGTAATTTCTATTCTTCTATTTTGTGCTCTACCTTTTGGTGTATCATTTGTAGCTATTGGATTTTGCTCTCCCCATCCAATCACAGACATTCTATCTTCTCTAATATTCTTTTCATTTACAAAATACTTAACCACATTTATTGCTCTATCTACTGAAAGTTCCCAATTAGATGCATATCTATTAGTATTAGTTTTAACATTGTCAGTAAATCCTTCAATTCTAACCATATTATCGATATTCATTATTTTATCACCAATTTTGTCCAAAATCAGATTGCCATCAGAGGATATTTCGGCATGTCCGCTATCAAACAAGATACTATTTTTAAATCTAATTTTTACACCTATATCTTCATTTATAATATCTACATCATTTAACAAACCATTCTCTCTCAAATATTTAATAAAATCCTCATTTGAGTTATCAATTTCATCTTCAATATTAGTAGTTTGGAATAATTTTTCTAGTAAGCTCTCTTTTTCTTTAGTCAATTGTTCATTATTCCTTGATAATCTACTATTTTCATCTTCAAGCAAGTTCACTTTACTATCAAGAGCTACCTTTATTTGATTTAATAAACTCGTTTCATTCGTAGATATTGTGAATAATACTATGAAGAAACATAACACTATTGTAATCATATCACTATATGTAACCATCCAATAATTCTCTACATCTTCTCGTTTATTGTTATTTAGGTTCATAAGCTGTTTTCCTTTCTTGTAACCTTTGTTTTGGATATTGTAGCTTTTTATCATCTGGAAGCATAGCATTCATTTTATCAAAAACATTCCTAGTAGAGTCATTTTTAGCTATCAATATACATCCTGCTGCTATAATTTTATAATATAATATTCTCTTATATATTAACTCCTTTAGCCTTCCCATTAATGGAACTGCAACAAAATTAGCGAGTAATGCACCATACAAAGTACTAACCAATGCAGAGGACATATTATATGCTAAAAGGCTGGCATCATTTAAATGCGATAATAGACCTATCATTCCAATCAAAGTACCTATCAATCCAAATGCTGGTGCTACTTGTGCTACTAATTTCAATACATTATATGCTCTATATAAATCATTCTCAGCTGCTTCTATTTCTTTACTTAAAATATCTTCCATATCAACAGGTTTTACATAATCACATACAAGAATCATTGATTTTTTAATAAATGCTTCTTCATGCTTAATTTGGTGTTGGATCTTTAGAACTCCATTTTTTTTCACTTTAATCGCATAATTATATATTGTATAAATAGCTCCTTCATAATCTATATTATCCTGAAAACTGGCTTTTAACATTTTTACAGTAAATAACAATGTATCAAAAGAAAAACTTATTATTATTGTAAGTAATACACCTGCAACGATTATCTCTAAAGCTTGTAAATTCAAAAAACTCTTAGCTGATACACTTCCAAAAATCGAATGAGTTAAAGCTATTAGTAATAATATAACAATTATAACACTGTATTTATTTGTATTATACTTTTTCATTTTTATCACTCCTACAAATTTTCATCATAGTAATTAAGTTAAAATAATATTATATAAAGATACTATACTTATGAGGTGATATTTTTGAACAAATCTCATTTAATATATAGAACCGCTATATTATCTGGAGTTAATTTTATTGTTAGAATATTAGGTTTTGTATACAAAATCGTCCTATCAAAAATAATTGGAGCTGAAGGAATTGGTATTTTTCAAATGTCAATACCTGTTTTGATGCTTTTTGTTACTATTCCTTCATCAGGTATTCCAATAGCAGTCTCTAAAATTATTGCAAAACAACCCTCTACTCATAGCAAATCAAACCAAAAGATTTTCAATTTATCTATACTCATAACACTAATTATATCAGTTTCTCTAAGCATTTTGTTAATAATTACAAGTAAATCTATATGCACAAATATACTAAAAAATCAAAATTTATATTTGCATATACTTTTTCTTTCACCAGCCATAGTAATAATATCTCTTTCATCAGTCATTCGAGGTTTTTTTTATGGAATGAAATTAATAAAACCCACAAGTATTTCTCAAATACTAGAACAAGTAAGTAGAATAATCTTTGTACTTGGATATTTATACTATTTATCTCCTATAAAGCCACACCTTGGAGCTTTAATAGCAATAATAGGATTAAGTTTAGGAGAATTAATAGGTCTAACAAGTTTGATTTCATTTTACCAAGCACATAAAAAAAATTACCTCATTCACAATTTTATAACAAATATAAACGTTTCATCAACAAAAATTCTACATAAAATAATAAATATTTCTACCCCTATCACTATATCAAAGCTTATAAGTATTTTACTCCAACTTGTAAATGCTGTTATAATACCTAATAGATTAATCGTTAGCGGTTTATCCAGCAAAGAAGCAATTTCTTCATTTGGAAGAGTTACAGGTATGACTATGCCCTTTATCTTTTTACCTTTTATAGTTATTTCAGCATTAGCTGTAAATATAATTCCTAATATATCTAGAAATTTGCAATATAAAAATTATAGTAAAATAAAAAATGACACTAACACTGCAATAAAAATAGCTATACTTATTTCATTCCCACTAACAGCTATATACATATTGTTCTCACATGATATAGGGTTATTTTTATACAATGATGAACTTGTTGGAATATATATAAAAAGCATGGGTTATAGTACAATTTTCTTAGCACTTCATCACATTATAGCAAGTATACTGCACGGATTAGGAAAACAAGTATATACTACTATAAATCATGCAATAGGTATGTCTATTCAATTATTAATAACTTATATTTTAGTATCCAACCCAAATATTCGTATATATGGTTTTTTTATCAGTTTCTTTATAGGTAATTTAATCACATTTATTTTAAATGCTATTATTTTAAGAAAAACTATTAAACTAAAAAATACATATATACTCTTTGCTTTAAAGGTTCTAGCTTCTACCATCATAATGATAATAATTGGAAACTCAATATATATTAGGCTATGCACTATTTTTATTAATTCGCAGCTATTAATTTTAGCTTTAGCTTTAATTTGTGCATTTGCAACTTATCTAGTATGTATAATATTATTTGAACCTAAATTATTCAAACATTAAATAAAATCTATGCCTAAATTTTGGTTTTTTCGCAAACTCCCTATTTTTAACAAAAAAAAACATGGTCAAATAGACCATTGTATAGATATCTCCAAGGTGCCGTTATACTCATAATTCACACCCGCACTACTAGCAGGTGGGTGTCTTATCAACGGCTTTTAACTTCCAGCAATACAGGCTTGTTATACACAATTGAACTCAGACTCCCGTATAAAATATGTCGGTTGAATTATAAAGCAAGAACAAACACCTCAGAGTTCTTAAATACATTATACTATAAATTATAATAAAGTAAAATCAAAATATATACTATTTTGCTCAGTTTTTGGTTGTTTCCTAGCATATATTCGTGTAATTAACTGATATCTTATACATTTAGCATTTGACAAACATTCTCTTATCATTCAGATTTTCTGATAATATAGTATTTAACTCATTTTCTTCTAAAATCTCATTAAAAATGAGTTTCTCAGTAATTTTATTTAATATATGCAAATTGTCTACTAGTAGTAATTTTGTTTTTATATATAAATCCTCAATAACCTCTTTACTCCTAATAATCATTTTGTTATCAATATATTTATCTCTTCCTATAAACTTGGAATAACTCAAAAGTCCAACTTTTTCATCCATACCAAATTTATATACCATAGCTAAAATCATCTCAGTAGCTTTTTCCAAATCATTAACTGCACCCGTTGTTATGCTATCTATACCAAATACTATTTCTTCAGCAGCTCTTCCACCAAGTGCTACCATAATATTGTTTATTATGTCCTTTTTAGTTTGATACATTCTTTCAGCAGGAACATTCATACTAAATCCTCCCACCCCTTTTGTACTTGGTATAATAGAAACTTTAGTAACTCTATTTTCAGGACATAATAATTTTGTTACTAATGCATGTCCAGCTTCATGATAAGCTGTGATTTCTTTATCCTTATTAGAGATAGAACTTCTATCTTGCTTTTCCTCTCCAACTATAACAGTATGAAAAGCCTTATTAATATGCTTCATTTTTATTTCATCATCACCATATCTAGCAGCTAACATGGCAGACTCATTCATCAAACTTTCAAGCTTTGCTCCGCTAAAATACACCGTCTCAAGAGCGACCTTATCTAGGTCAACATCAATAGCTAAAGGTTTGTTTTGAGTATGAACTTGTAATATTTTACGTCTTGCATTAACATCAGGAAGCCCCACTTCTATTTGCCTATCAAATCTACCTGGTCTTAAAAGAGCATCATCTAAAATATCAACTCTATTTGTAGCAGCAACAACAATAATACCTTCATTACCCTTAAATCCAGACATTTCCGTTAACAAAGCATTAAGGGTTCTATCATTTTCATCATTACCACCACTCATTTCATTACCTCTTCTTTTTTTACCAACAGCATCTATTTCGTCTATAAAAATTACACATTTTTCAGCCAATCTAGCTCTTTTAAATAATTCTCTAATACGACTTGCTCCTAAGCCTGCATAAACTTGAACAAAATCAGATCCATTCACTGCAATAAAAGGTACTCCAGCTTCACCAGCTAATGCCTTAGCTAATAATGTCTTTCCAGTACCAGGAGGCCCGTATAACAATACCCCTCTAGGTATTCTAGCTCCTAGTTTTTCGTATTTATCAGGATTGCAAATAAAATCAACAAGCTCTTTTATACTATTTTTCGCTTCTTCATTACCTGCTACATCTAAAAATTTTATTGTACATCCATCATTACTATTATCAATATTAGCTAAATCATTAATTTCTTTCTGTGCTAGTTTTGCTTTCCCTTTATTCAAAAAGAATATTAACCCAATAAAGGCTCCAATAACTATTAGAGTTTGAATAATGTTTATAGCATTTAAGCTTCCATCCTTCTCTTTAACCTCCACACCTGCTAACAATAATTCTTCTTTAAAATCTTCAGTTCTCGGATTGTCAGTCACAAAATATTGACCATTATTTAAATATCCCTTAATTTTAGCATTACTATCTAAAACTACTTCTGAAACCTTATTATCCATTACCAATTCATAAAAAACTTTATATGTGATTTCCTGTGGTTTTTCTTGAGTTTTGATTAAATAAACAGATAAGCTAGCTAAAATTATAACTAAAATTATACTAATACTAATATATTGCTTCTTTGAAAATGAAGTCATATATATCTCCTTTCCAGTTTACATAATGTCTTTATTAGTATAACATAATTTTGTCTATAAGTCTATTGAACCATGTATTAGTTTACATAATATTATCGATTTTATCCAGCTAATCATTTATAGAACATAAAAAAAACAATCGAAATCAAAGATCATTTTTAATATCTCTTTAAACTATTGCATCCTGTAGTAAATTATTTTTTTATTCTTCTAATACTTTTTCTAACACTATTCTCTTGTCAAAGCTCCCTCTCGAAGCTGATTTTTTCGATTTTATCATATTTATTTTCTTAAAGGAAAAATTATAATATTTTATTATACCATCTATAACTTCAAGAATATCAGCTAATTCTTCCTCACAAGGCTCATCAGTAAATTCTTGTGTTTCTTCATGTAATTTTAACAACAATTTTTTTTCATATTCTTCCTCAGTTGCTGTATGTACTTTACACCTCTTTCCATCCTTTTTTATTATTTCAGGTATCAAGTCTCTAACAAGTTTGTTATACGGTATTTCTTTTTTCATTCTATTCTCCTCCTAATATAATTTATTTTTAGTCAATTGCAAAACTCTACACTATGTATAAATTCAATGTTTATATGCTATGATGTAATTAAGTTTCCCCCATATGTTAGTTGTAAAAACTACCAATATAGTTACTAGGAAACCATCTCATGTTTCTTTGAAAGCGTGACTTCAAGAATTCGTTTCTTCATCGCTCTTAAGTAGAGAACCAAAATCTACGATTTTGAGTGAATCACTTACTGCTAGGAACGCAGTGAGTAGGAGTTTCTTATTCATTTTAAAACGGGTTCTTGCCCAGCCGTCAAAGATTATGAGATGGTTCCCCTCGTCCAAAACTTATGAGCTAAAACATTAAAGTTATCCACATTTTTTAATTTGCATTTTGCAACTACCTATGATTTATATTAAGAATAAATCTTTATTTACCTTAATGTTAGTTTACCTACACATCTATCACTTCACTGTCTATTAATGTACCTTCCATAAATGTAAAACAAATAACATATGGCATTATAGGTCTTAATTTTTCAAAATCTTCATATCCGAAATCATTGTTATAGTAATTTATTATAGTACTTAACGCTGTCCCATGAGTTGCTATAACAATATTTTCATTATCATATGCTTTTAATATTTCCATTAAAGCTGCAACATTTCGTTTCTGTACTTCTATTAAACTCTCACTATTTTGAGTTTTGTAGTTAAAATCTTCCCATTGTTTTCTAGAAAAACTATTAAAATCTTCAAGCCATTCACCTATTGATCTTTCTCTAAAATCATCTATGATATTTATTTTTAAACTCGTCTTATCAGCTAAATGAACTATTGTATCTATTGATCTTTTATATGGGCTTGAAAATATTCTATTTATATTCTTATTAATCAATAAATCTGTTATTTTTTCTGAGTCAGATATACCTTTTCTAGTCAATGGTCGATTATAATCATCATGAATAGAATAATCTGATTCAGCATGTCTAACAAAATATACTTTTATCATTTCATCTCCTCCAAAATATTTTATTTTTTCAAAGTTATTTTGACTAAGGTTTTATAGTCCATAAATAATTTTGATGCTCATGTGATAAAGTAACAATATTTTTATCAGTAGTACATGAATATTTTATATAACCAACCAATCTTTCTCTAATATAAACATTGATTAATTTTTGAAAATAATTTTCAATTACTTTCTTTACATCAAATACTATACTATTCCTATGGCCACCTCATAAAAATGCAATATACTCAATTCATATAAGTGTCATACCATATAAATTAAGTATATTGTAAATCAAATCTACATATTAAGTCTTTTAAATCCCAAATATCTATTCCCTTGAAAAATTAATTCCCCCATGTCACCTTCAACCAACATCCCATATTCTTCACCATTAAGCTCTAATTCAATTCTGTCATTTGTATTTAACTGAAAAGTTATATAATAGTGAGTACGTGCATGATCGCTACCAGTCACTTTTGTCCTTTTACCAATTATTTTAGCTTGTACATTTAATCTGGGCTGACTATCATTATACCGTTTTTGTTTTACAGACGAATAAACAATAAGACTTATTACTAATATAGGCATTAATATCGCTAAAATGGGAACTAAAATTGTAAAGGTACTATCAAAACTATTCATTTTATAAAACCACTCCTTATTTTTAATGTTTAACTTTTATAATAACTATATTTATTCTCTTAAATCTTTAAACAAACACTCATAGACAAATTAACTAAATTTTCTCTTATTTCCTTTCTTGATTTCCAACTTCTCCCACACCATTCTTCACCACTTAAGTCATCACCACCATATAATATTTGACCTAGTTTAACATTTCTAAATTTAGCAACTGCAAAAAAAGCTGCTGCTTCCATTTCAACAGTCACACAACCTTCAGATACCCTCAATGCAACCTTGTCCTTTGTTTCTCTAAAAAATGCATCTGTTGTCCAAGTTTTTGCTTTAGTATATTTTATACCTAGCTCTAAAAATTCTTTTTCAATTACATCTATTACATCTTTATTACATTCAATTTCTCTTGAAGGTTTAATATAATGATAAGATACTCCTTCATCCCTTACTGCTGAAGTCGGAATAATTAAATGTCCTACTGCTATATTCTTTTGTAAAACACCTGCTCCGCCACAAACAATAAATTTTTTACATCCTTGTGCTATTAAATCCTCAAGAATTCCAGCTGATCCAGCAGCACCTAAAAAACCTATCACAAGAGCAATTCTTTTACCATTAAAGATAGTTTCATAGATAGGGATATCAATAGTTTCAGTATAAATAGTACCCACTTGCTTTAACTCCTCTAATCTATTTTTATTATCAATTACATCTTTAAAAAATGTTATAACACAACATTCTGGCACATCAATTTTTTTATAAATTTTTGTTGGCTCAATATAAGAATCGTTACATGTATCAAATTCCAGTATTGGATATTCTTGTTTTTTTAACATTTTCATCCTCCCTTTTCTAATTATTCTAAATTATAACGCATTTTTTATTATTTTACAACAATTTTAGCTCGTATAAAATAAGCTGCAAATCTGTTATTGTTATTCATTTTCGTACGAGTAAGCGCCTTACAAAAATCTGAAGACTTTAGCTCTTTTTTTAAAAAACAAGCGGGTGTTTCAAAATAAATTGCAACCACCCACTTGTTTAATCATTTAATTATCTTTTAATAAATTCAAAAGACCATCTAATTTTTTTTGCTGTTCATTATTTAAAAATGGTCTTATTTTTTCAAATCGTTTTAGTTTTTTATTAAATTCTTCATCACTGCTTCCAGCTTTAAGTTTTTCCTTTAACTGCATTAGTTCATCCATTATTTCATTTTCTGGTTTATCAGAATATGAGTTAGCCAATTTTTTGAATTTTTCAAATTGTTCTTGGTTTCCATTAACTTTTAGCTTCTCTAACATTTTTTCAATATTCTTATTTTCTTTCATATTCTCCCCCCTTAAAATACTTGAAACAAAAAACTATAATTAAACATTTGGTAAAGTTTATCATATTTTAATTTATGAGATACAGATTATATATATTACAAATTACGATAATTCAAATCCGTTTATAAGATATCAATTTAGCAGTAGACTTATCAATTCAGCATCTTCAAATACAGAAACTAACAGAATATTATCGACAGTTATATTAACAATCAAAGTTAATTAAGAATAGTAACACATTAAAGTGCACTGACATATTATATAATTAGCACAGAAATTCTCAAGATAGGAGGTACTTTAATTTTGAAAAAAATAGTTTCAACACCAGCTAAAAGAGTTCAAAATCTTCCAATGAACAACAATACAAGTTTGCCTTATAACATAATAAAGGAAAACGACAACTCGTATAATACATCACCAATAAATACATTGTTTGCTCCTCTTTTTGCAACTCCAATACTAGGCTATGCTTTGCTTTTCTTTGCTTCAAAACATGTGGTTAATAATATTAAAGGACTATCATTAAATAATTTAAATTTAAATAGTTTAAATTTAAATACAGATTCTATAAATTCATTAAGAAACAAACTTGATACTGCTTTAAAAATAGTACCATATCTTCCTGAAAACATGATAAGCACAGTCAATAAGTACATCCCAATATATAACAAGCTAAACAAAATGTATTCTTTAATTGAATTTGCACAAAATAATTCTAGCCTTTCAGAAATTAAGTCAGTAAGCAATTTAAGCAAACAAGACAAGGTAAGTAATATACTAACTGTAATAAAAGAAGACTATCCAGATAGTGCAATAAATGGAATAAGTCCTTTCATAGAAATATTTTCCAATATGGACAAGTATAAAACAGTCTTGGATGGAATAAAAAATATGGGAAATATTGACAATGCCCCAGAAGACACAATTAAATCTATTATAGATATTGCAGGACCTTTATTAGGAGTTGATGTAGCTAACTTAGGTAAGATAAAAGAAATGGTACAAATGTTTCAATTGTTAAATGTTGTTAATTCACCTGATGAAGAATAGTTTCCTATTCTTCATCAATTTTCCTCAATAAATTCAAAATATCATCTGGATATTTAGCACATACACTAATTAATTCATTGCTCCTTGGCTTTAAAAACTTGATCTCATACGCGTGTAATGCTTGTCTTTTTATTAATTTGCACTCTTTATTGTATAGCTCATCACCTATTATCGGATATCCTATATGTGCTAAATGAACTCTTATTTGATGTGTTCTTCCAGTCATTATATTTACCTCTAATAAGGTAGCTGTTTTATAACGTTTTATTACTGTATATTTTGTTATGCATTTTTTACCAGTTGGTGTGACTTTATTTTTTATTGGATTATCATCATCTTTGCCTATAGGTAAATCTATTATGTTGCTATCTTTTTCTACTACACCTTCAACTACAGCAATATATTTCTTTTTTACTATATCTTTTTCCATTTGCGCTGCTAACTTCAAATGTCCAAATGGATTTTTTGATATTACTAGTACACCAGAAGTATTCATATCTAATCTGTTAATTAACCTAACTTTTTTTCTTATATTTTTTTTAACAAAATAATCAGCAACTCCATTGCTTATAGTATTATTTGAATGAGTTTTAGTTGGATGTACTAATGTATATGGTGGTTTATTAATTATTAATAAATCTAAATCTTCATATAATACTTCTAAAGACATATTTTGAGGCTGATATACAGGTTTTTCATCAAGCATATTTATTATTATAGCATCTCCTCTTTTAACCTTTGTCTTTCTCTTTATAGCTTTGTCATTTAGGGAAATACTATTTTCCTTAACTAAACTTTTAAAAAACCTTGCTGAGAGTCCTAGTTCATCTATAAATGCATCAAAGACAGATTCATGATCTGATGCCATTTTGTATATTAATGTATCTTCATTTTCTATTTGCATAAAAAACCTCCATTTTTATCAATTAACTAATATATTAGCTAATATACTTGCATAATATTTTCATAAACACTATAATGAACATGTAATAATCATTATTATTATATCAAATATTTCATCACTATATAAAAAAATCTATACAATAAAATATTCGATATAAATATTTATTATAATTTTACCCTGCACAAGTTATAAAATTTTTAACTTTATAAAAGAAGGTGCTAATTATGAAAACTAAAAAAATTAATATCATACATAATAATACTGAAAAATCTTTGAATATAACTTCATTATTAAAAGAAAAACTTGAACACCAAGGCTTTTGTATAACAGATAGTTTTAGTTATGATGCTTTTCTAAATATATGTGTAGGTGGAGATGGAGCTTTTTTGAGAGCTATTCATAATTTTGATTTCACTAACATACCTTTTATTGGTATAAACACAGGTACATTAGGATTTTTTCAAGAAGTATCTCCTGAAAACTTAGATTTGTTAATTCAAAAGATAAAAAATCAAGATTATAAAATTGAACCGATATTTTTGGTTGAAGGGATAATATGTACACGAACAAGTTGTATTGAGTTAATTGCAATTAATGAAATCGTAATAAAAGGTTATCATTCAAAAACTATTCACTTAAATGTTTCCATAGACAATAACTATTTAGAAAAATTTAGCGGTGATGGAGTTATTGTATCTACCCCTATAGGAAGTACTGCTTATAATTTTTCTTGTGGTGGCAGTCTTGTATATCCTACATTAGATGTACTACAATTAACTCCAATAGCACCTATAAATTCAAAGGCTTACAGATCGTTAACATCTAGTATTATAGTTCCTAATAGCTTACTCATTCAAATTAAACCTGAATATAGAGATGAAAATTCAATACTTATAGTTGTTGACGGACAAGAACATAAATATGAAAATATTGTTGAGATATCATTTAAGATATCCTCAATGAAAGCCAATATTCTAACCTTAGGAAATCATAGTTTTTGGACTAATGTAAAAGATAAATTTTTATAATAATAATAAACACAATGTTACCAAACTATTAATAATATAATTTAAACTTTAAATACTAATACTAATTTTGTATTATTTTTAGTTTCGTTAACAATTAAATATTTTTCAAAATTTTTCTTACATATATCATATAGCTCATGGTATTCTAAGTCTTTTTTTATCTCAAATACATAAACAACAACTGATTTCCATCCATATGTTAGGAGCTTATTTATTGAATCTTTACTTATTAAGTCCTTTGGAATTGAACCGAATATATTTCCATAAATTACACTATTCGCTGTCCAAAACTTATTATGTATATGGAGTGCTTGACAATCTTTTAATTCACTTGTTCTCCTCTCAGAAAACATTTCAAGATAATTTCCTTCATAATAGTTTTCGATAGTTGTAGGCTTATACAAAAAATCCATGCTAGAAGTATGCTCAAATACTTCTAAGTCTGTTTTATCACAAATTATATTAGTATTGTCATCTAAATTAGATTCTTCTTCAATTATTTTTATTTTATTATACATATTACTACTTAATTCAACTATTTTTTTAATTTGAATTAATGTTTCCTTTGCATCTTCATTAAGTAAGCTAGATTCCAAATTATTTACTGCATTCTTTAATTTATCCACTGCTTTAAACATAACATCTCACCCTTTGTTATCGAGTATCTTCTATAAAACATTTAATATATTTAGTACAGCATAATATTTATTCAAAGCTATTAATACCAAGTATATCGTATTTTACATTACCACTCTACATTTATTCAAACATATCTGCAAGATATATTGAAATAATTTTTCATAATATATTATCCCAGATTATTCATAGAAAATCAAATACTCTATGCATCCTTCTGATTATCAGATGCCATTAAATTCTCTATATATAAACTCGTTATACCTTCTAATTAACAATTATACAGCATATTATTTATAGTTATATGAATAATCAGTGATTACATATAGTACCAAAGTCCTTATTTAATAATTATTAAAAATAAATCATCATACACTATTAAAAAGCTCTGTCAAATCAGAGCTTTTTAATAGTAGTTTTATTATATTAATTTCTCCATTTCATCAACAAGTTCACCAAATAACTTCAATGCATTATTAACTGGATCAGGAGTAGTCATATCTACGCCGGCTTTTTTCAATACATTTATTGGATAATCAGAGCTACCACTTTTTAAGAATCCAATATATCTTTCTAAGTTTTCTTTATTTTGTAATATTTTTTGTGAAAAAGCAATAGCAGCTGAAAAACCTGTAGCATACTGAAATACATAAAAATTATAATAAAAATGAGGTATTCTTGCCCATTCTATTGCAATTTCTTCATCTACAACTACATCTGGTCCATAGTATTTTTCATTTAATTCTTTATATATTCTACATAAATTATCAGCAGTTAATGCTTTACCATTTTCTACTTCACTGTGAATTATTTTTTCAAATTCTGCAAACATAGTTTGTCTGTATATAGTAGACCTAAATTGCTCTAAATAGTAATTTAATAAATATAATCTTTGATTTTTATCTTTAACTGTATTTAATAAATAATTCATTAGTGTCGCTTCATTAGTAGTTGATGCAACCTCAGCTACAAATATGCTATATCCTCCATAGATATAGGTTTGTTCATGCTTAGAATAATAACTATGAAGAGAGTGACCCATTTCATGAGCAACTGTAAACATGTTATTTAAAGTATCATGATAATTTAATAATATAAATGGATTAGAATCATATGTCCCCCAAGAATAAGCTCCACTTCTTTTACCTCTATTTTCATATACATCAATCCATCTTGAATCAAAGCCTTGTTTTACTAAATTTATATATTCTTCTCCCATAGGACTTAGACCTTCTAAAATAGTCTCTTGACACTCTTTATAAGGTATATTCATATCTGCATCTTTAACAATTGAAGTATATAAATCATACATGTGAAGTTCATCTAATTTTAATGCTTTTTTTCTAATTTTCATATATTTGTGCATAGAATCTAAATTATTATGCACTGCTTTAATAAGATTATCATACACACTTGTTGGAACATTATTATCGTCTAAAGCAGATTCTAAAGCAGAATTATATTTTCTTGCTTTTGCATAAAAAATATTCTTTTTAACTTCTCCACTTAACATAGAAGCAAAAGTGTTTTTATATCCTAAATAAGTACTATATAACCCTTTAAAGGCATTCTCTCTTACTGATCTATCTTTACTCTCCATCAAAGGAATAAACATTCCATGACTTATTTCAACATCTTCTCCATTTTCATCTTTTACAGTTGGAAATTTAATATCTGCGTTATTAAACATAGAAAATATATTTTGTGGTGTTCCAGCTATATCACCTGCTTGAGCTAATAATTCTTCCTGAGCATATGATAAAGTATGATTTTTTTGTCTTAATATTTCATCAAATTTATGTCTATACAAAGATAATCCTTCTGTATTTTTAATATAATCGTTCAAAGTATCTTCTTCTATTTCTAAAATTTCTGGTATTATAAATGAATTACTTTCTTCTACTTTTACATCCAAAGCTTCAGCTCTAGAAAAATAACCTTGGTATTTATCTATTCTGGTATCCTCATCAAGTTTCATCTTTGCATATGTTACTACATTTTCTGTGATTCTATTAATTTTATATTTTAGATTCATTACTTCTAATAAAGTATTACCTGACTCTGAAATTCTTCCTTTGTACTCTTTTATTTTGCTAGAAAGTTCTTTTACTTTTTCAAAGCTTTCCTCCCACTGTTCATCGCTTTCAAACAATGAACTTAAATCCCATTTGTATTCCTCATTAATTTGATTTCTATCCTTTAATTTTTTGTTGTCACTCATTATTTATTCTCCTTTCAATTTTAACCCAAATTATTCATATAGCATCAAATATTCTTTTATAAATGTACCTTAGATTCATAACTTCGTCTGAATAAGCAATCCACACTAAATTAAAATTTATACAGTACACTAATCAAAATATATAAACAATCAGGGTTTATAATAGTTATTCCTCTTGTCTAACCTTAATTCTAATTTATTATTAAAGTCTTTTAATTTATTATAATTACCCTCCTTTTGTAAAATTAAAAACTTATTTTGTAAATCTACACAATCTTTATTCCCTAATATAGATAATTTTTGAATATTTTTTGCTATCTTTTCTATAACATTTGATTTAGCTTGAAATACTTCTTGGGCATCAACTATCTCTTCTCTTATTTCAGACATTTCCTTATCAAGATTATACGCAGCTTCTGCCGCATTTTTAAGTCTATCTTTTATAGTTTGTGGAATTTGATATTCAAATTTATAATTTAAAGAATGTTCAATAGTTGCCCAAAAATTCATTGCCAATGTTCTAATTTGTATCTCAGCAAGTACTCTTCTTTCGCCAAACACTGTATGTACAGGGTATCTTATAATTATATGATAGCTTCTATAACCACTTTCTTTAATCTTACCTAAGTAATTACGTTCTTCTACAATAAACAAATCTTTTTTATCTCTATTTCTGATTAATTCTATAACCCTATATATATCCTCAGTGAATTGACACATTATTCTAATACCTGCTATATCTTCAATTTCTTCTTGCACCATATCTAAGCTAATATTTCTTTTTGCAGCCTTGTCAATAATACTTGATATTTTTTTTACTCTACCTGTAACAAATTCTATAGGAGAATATTCATCAATTTTTCTATATTCTTTTCTAATACTTTTGAATTTTATTTTTAATTCTTCTACTGCTTGTTCATAAGGCATTAACATTTCATTCCATTTTATCATTACTATACTCCTTACATTAACTATTAACTTTCTATACCTTTACGAGCCTCAACTCCAATATTATAATAATGTTTTATTTCCTTCATTTCAGTAACTAAATCTGCAGCCTCTATAATTTCTTTTGGTGCATATCTACCTGTTAAAATTAACTCTATATTTTTTTTCCTACTATTGATTAGTTCTAAAACTTCATCTATTGAAACTAGCTTAAAATATAATGCAATATTTATTTCATCTAGTATGACAACATCATAGTCTTCTTGTAGTTTTTTTCTACATATACCTAAGCCTTTTTTTGCCATATCAATATCTTCTTGTGTGGGTTCTTTGTATATAAAACAATCTAATCCAAATTGTTTAATCTCAATACTAGAAATATATTTTTCAACTTTTGTTTCGCTGTATTTCATACCTTTAACAAATTGACCAACAAAAACTTTTTTACCTGCACATACTGCTCTAAGTGCTAATCCAAAAGCCGCAGTAGTCTTGCCTTTTCCATTTCCTGTATATACATGCACATAACCTTTATTCATTTAGACCACCTCATTTATTCACATAAACCCATAGTATATTTTACCATATATATTCTTATTTTATCATACTTCTATGTTAAAAAATAAATTAGATTAATTAAAAAAATTTAACATTTTATTTTCTATTGATTGACAAGCTATTCTTTAATAAGTATTATAACAATAGAAGCAATTACGTAGTAATTGCAACACACCGATTCAACGAGGCAGGAAATATGCAACCGCCTGTTAAATCTAATCGGTACCCCACCAGCTATAGAGTTGGAGAACTCTTACGCCTTGTTATTATAAATAATAACAAAGATTATGAAAGGAGTAATATTATGTATTTCTTAACTTATCTTTTTAATGAAGAAGAAAAAATAGGTATATTATCTAAAAATAAAATTATACCTCTTGATACAATATATAATAAATTGAATCTAAACCCACCAACGGATATGCTAAGTTTTATTAAAATGTCCAATGATTCTCTAGTAGAGAAAATAAATAATACAGCTGATTCAATGGTTAATAATTCTATTGAACTCGATCAGGTTAAAATACTGGCACCTATTCCTTATCCTAAAAATGACGTAATTTGTCTTGGTAAAAACTATATAGAACATGCTAAAGAAGTAATGGGTTTGACTTCTGATAATTTAGATATTCCTACTCAACCAATTTACTTCAGCAAACGAGCAAACCCAGCCATAGGTAATAATGACATAATAATGAAACACTCATCTATTACAGATAGTGTTGACTATGAAGTAGAGCTTGCCATAATTATAGGCAAAGACGGTATCAACATTAAAAAAGAAGAAGCACAGGACTATATATTTGGATATACTATTGCAAATGATATCTCTGCAAGAAACCTACAAAAAAAGCACATACAATGGTTTAAAGGTAAAAGCCTCAATACTTTTTGCCCTATGGGTCCTTATATAGTTCATAAAAGCCTTATACCTTTTCCAGTACATCTTGATATTAAATGTTTCATTAATGGAGAATTAAGACAAAACTCTAATACTAAAAATTTAATTTTTGATATCCCATATATAATTAGTGATTTATCAAAGGGAATGAAATTAAATGCGGGTGATATAATTATGACGGGTACACCATCCGGAGTAGGTTTAGGTTTTAAACCTTTCAAATTCTTGAAATCAGGAGATAAAATTGAATGTTTTATTGAAGGTATAGGAACTCTAACTAATTATATAGAGTAGTATTGTTTGGTAACTTAAAAATTTAATGTCTTGAAATAAGGACTAACTCAAAATACATTTTGAATTAGTCCTTTATACCTTAATTTACCTTTTCAATCATTTCCATAATTACTTTTTCAATTTTTTTAGTTTTTTCTTCTGAGTCTTTTTTGGTATCTGATATAGAATATATATATATCTTAAGTTTTGGTTCCGTTCCAGAAGGTCTAACAGCGAACCATGAATTATCTTCAAATACAAACTTAACTCCATTCGTATTTGGTAATTTAACATCTTCAACTGTATTCAATTTCAAATTATATTTCTTACCCTCTTCATAATTAATGAATATATCAATTTTATTATTATTTATTTGTCTTAAATAATTTTTCTTTAATCTGCCCATTATTCTATTTATTCTTTCACGACCATCTTTTCCTTCTAGTATAATAGACACAAGCTTTTCATTAAAATATCCATATTTCTGAAATAACTCTTCTAATACATCTAATAGTGTTTTACCCTGTAATTTGTAGTATGCTGCTGCTTCGCATAAAAGCATAGATGCAATAACTCCATCTTTGTCTCTAACTATAGTAGAATACACATAACCTATACTTTCTTCATAGCCAAAAATAAACTTATACTTACCGTTTTTTTCGTATCCGTTTTTATTCTGACATATATTTTTAAAGCCAGTTAGAGTTTCTATTGTTTCTACTCCATAGCTTTGAGCTATTTTTTTTCCTAATTCTCCTGTTACTATAGTTTTTACTATTACTCCATTTTTAGGAATAGTATTTTGTTCTTTTCTTGCATCTAAAATATAGTTAATTAATAATGCTCCAATTTGGTTCCCATTTAAAAAAGTATAATCTTTATCTTTATTAGTAACCATACACGCCATTCTATCACAATCTGGATCTGTTGCTATTATTATATCTCCTTGCTTTTGTTTACCTAACCTTTTAGCATAATCAAAAACATTTATATTCTCTGGATTTGGATAACCAACAGTTGTAAAATTAGGATCTGGATTTTCTTGTTCCTTTACTACAAATACATTTTTAAAACCTCTTTCTTTTAAGACTCTTCTTACAGGACGATTACCTGTTCCATTTAATGGAGTATATATAATATTCAAATCTTTGTCTATTTTTTGTCTTAAACTTAAATTTAAAACATCTTTGATATAAGCATCATAAATTTCTGCATCAATTATTTTCAATAGTCCTTTTTGTAAAGCATCACTTTCATCCATTAAAGATATCATTGTTATATCTTTAATACTCTCAATTTCATCTATTATTTTATCAGCAATATCAGAAAGTATTTGCGATCCTTCATTCCAATAAACCTTATATCCATTATATTCTTTTGGATTATGACTTGCTGTAATCATAATACCTGAATAACATCCTAACTTTCTTATTGTATAGGCTAAAACAGGAGTTGGTTTAATCTCGTCAAATAAATATACCTTGATACCATTATAAGCTAAAACAAGCGCAGCCGTTTTAGCAAATACATCTGAAAATTTTCTAGTATCATAAGCAATCGCAACACCTCTATTTTTAGCAATATCTCCCCCTTGAGAAATAATAGTTAGCGCTAAAGCTTGCGAAGCTAAAGCTACGGTATATTTGTTCATTCTATTTGTACCAGCACCTATTTTCCCTCTAAGTCCAGCAGTTCCAAAAGTTAAATTTTTATAAAATCTATCCTTTATTTCTTCCTCGTTATTATTTATATTCATAAGTTCTTCTCTTACAGATTCATCAAAATAACTTTCATTTAACCATTTATCATAATTCTGCCTGTATTCCATTAAATTCACTCCTTCATTTTAGAAAATTCATGGGAAATAAAACAACTTACAAATAACAAGGGAATTTAGTTTTAAATCTTCGTATAAACTTGTTTACCTGCTACATAGCTCCTGATAACTCTACATCCATTGAAGTCATCATAAATATTTTCTATATCTTTATCTAATATCACAAAGTCTGCATTTTTCCCTTTCTGTATGCTTCCTCTTTCTTGTTCTTGATGCGTGGCATAAGCAGTATTTATTGTAAACATTTTTACAGCTTCTTTAATCGATACAGCTTCTTCAGTACACCATCCACCCTCAGGTTTTGATTCCATATCTTTTCTGGTAACTGCTGAATATATACCATACAATGGATTAAAACTTTCTATAGGAGCATCTGATCCCCCAACACATAGTATTTCATTTTTTAAAAAAGTATTCCAGCAATATGAGTATTTCTCTCTTAATTTACCAACACGCTTTCTTACAATACGCCAATCAGTACAAACAAAAATAGGCTGTATATTAGCAATTATGTTCATTGCTTTCATATCTTGTATAACTTTTTCATTAGCAATCTGACAATGAATAATTGATGGTGTAAATTTCTTTTCTTTAATAATATTTTGATACCTTTTATAGCTATCTAAAATAACTTGCATTGCTCTATCTCCTATAGCATGAATAGCTATATCAAAATCATTATTAAAACTCTCATTAATCATCTTATCCAATTTGTCTTCTGTCTCTACTAATATACCTCTATTATCGCCTTCGTTTTCATAAGGTTCATTTAATGCTGCTGTACTTGAACCTAATGAACCATCACCTATTATCTTTATAGGACCTACTACTATTCTTTTTCCCTTTTGCCAAGATTTTAATCCTAACCTTTTATATGTATGTATATCTTCTACGCTTTCAGTTCTTAATTGTAATATAATGTTAATTGGTAATTTGTCATCTTTTTCTAGTTCTTTATATGCTCTTAAGAGCATTTCTTTATCTTCAACGTATGAAAAATCATCAATGCAAACAGTTGTAAGACCAACACTAGCAGCATCATTTAATCCCGATATCAAAAGCTCTTTTACTGTTTTAATATCATTTATCGTAGGTATTAAACCTTCTACTAATTCACACGCATTTTCTCTCAAAATGCCTGTTGGATTACCCTGTCCATCTCTATCAATTTGACCGCCATTTACTTCTTTAGTTTCACTTAATAAACCTGCTAAATCTAAAGCTTTTGTATTTACAACACATATATGATAACAAGCTCTTATTAAAATTATTGGTAATTCAGCTGATATCTCATCCAATAATTTTCTATCCGGCAATTTACAATCCTCAAAGTATTCATGATTCCAACCAACACCTACAACCCAATCACCCTTTTTCAATTTCTTCTTTTTAACAAACTCTTTAGTGACATCTGCAAGTTGCTCTAGTGATCTCACTTTTGTAAGATCAACCTGAAATTCTTTTTTGGTTGCATAAGATAAAATGTGCATATGAGAATCAGTAAAACCTGGTAAAACAGTCTTGCCTTTTAAATCTATAATTTCCCCATCAAAACTACTTAGCTCAAAGTCATTCCCAACTTCACTAAAACAACCATCTTCAACTATAAAATAATTAGCATTTTGTAAATCTGAATTCATTGTAATAATATTTCCATTGATATACGCTTCCAATAAAACAACTCCTTTCTTAACTGGATTTTATAAAACTTTAGGTGGAGTTTCTGCTCCACCTGGTTTATAGACTAGAATAAATTTAAAAAAATAATTTAAATCTCTAATGCAATTTCTATCATATCATTTAGTGTCTTTTCTCTCTCCTGAGATGTAGTTTTTTCACCCGTTACAATACTATCGCTAATTGTTAGAACAGATAATGCATTGACACCATATTTAGCAGCTAACGTATAAAGTCCTGCTGTTTCCATTTCAACAGCTAAAACTCCAAAACTAGCCCAATGCTTCCATGCGTTAGGGTCATCACCATAGAACAAATCGCTTGTTAGTACATTACCACATTTAACATCTAGATTTTTTTCTTTAGCTATGTTATATGCTTTCAATAAAAGGTCAAAATTTGCTGTTGGAGCAAAATCCATGCCGTTGAATCTAAGTCTATTGATATGTGAAGTAGTAGATGCACTCATTGCTAAGATTACGTCTCTTACCTTTATGTCTTCTCTAACAGAACCACACGTACCAATTCTAATTAAATTTTTAACACCATATTCAGTTATTAATTCATTAACATATATAGATATAGATGGAATACCCATACCTGTACCTTGAACGGATATTCTTTTGCCTTTATATTCACCAGTATAACCATACATTCCTCTAACTTCATTATAACAAAAAACATTATCTAAAAAATTATCTGCTATATATTTTGCTCTCAAAGGATCTCCTGGTAATAATATTGTTTCTGCAATATCTCCTTTTTTTGCACCTATGTGTATACTCATTTTTATAACACTCCTTTTTTATTATAATTATCCCAAAGTTTTTCATAACTTTCTTTGTCATTAAATATTGGTTTGTAACCTTCTTTTATTTCTAATGCTTTCTTGGCATCATTAACTAATAAATCAATAATTGTCATTGCAATTGCTTTAGCTGGAATTATATAAGCCATTTCTTCATCAGCAATACGAAAATCTTCACCATGAATAGTACCGTCAAAGCCTCCTAAGTTAGGCTGTATTGTTGGTAATAGACTCGAAACATCTCCAATATCACCTGAAGCAAAAACTCTCTGTCCTCTTATTATATTTTCTTCACCTATCAAACCTGCAATATTAGAGTAAAATACTTCAGAAAGTTCTCTTGATTGATCTAAAGGCAAATTACCAGGTATTTCTTGAATCTCACAAGTCCCACCTACAGCATAGGCACCCGCTTCTAATGCTCTATTAATCTTTTCACTTGAATTAATAATAGCATCTATAGAATTTGCTCTTACATAAGTCTCTAATGTTACTTCATCAGGTACAGTATTAACCACATCTCCACCCTTTGTAATTATTGGATGAACTCTTACATTATCTTCATCTCTAAATGTCTCTCTTTGAGTATTTATAGCTGTCATTCCTATTAATGCAGCATTTAAAGCATTTATTCCTTTATGAGGCTGTGCCCCTGCATGTGCTGCTTTACCCTTATATATAACTCTTTTAGCTACAAATCCGTTTAAATCAACATCAATCATAGCTTTTCTCTCAGGTTCGCTGCCCATAGCATGTGTAGCAATAACTAAATCTATATCATCAAAATATCCTTCTCTAATTAGCTCTTGTTTACCGCCAAATAATTTTATTTTTTTGTTATCTCTTAAACTTTGTCTATATTCCAAATCAACAAATTCTTCTGCTGGTGAAGCCAAAAACGATATATCTCCATCCAAATAATCCATAACTCCAGATTTAATAATTCCTGAAGCTGCTCCTAACATTACAGCAATTTGTGCACTATGTCCACATGCATGTGCTACTCCACTATTGTCTTTATCAGCATATTTATGCTTAGGTTGTATAACGCCATCAAGTTCCCCTACAACACATATCTTTGCCTTAGATGATTTGCCCTTTTTAACACCACTAACTCCAGTAATTGCTTGATCTTTTTTAATATCTAAACTCAGTTCCTTAAATTTATTGTTAACAATATTTGAAGTTCTAAACTCTTTGTAACCTAGTTCAGGATTCTTAAAAATATCATTCCCAATTTTAATTATTTCATCTTTTTCAGCATCTATAGCTTTACATACTATTTTCTTTAATTCTTGAATATTCAAACTAACACCTCAATTCGTTATGTATATATTACAACTGTGTACTCCATTTAATATTTTTAAGTATTAAAAAAGCATATCATCAATATAATTATAAATATAAATAAAACCTTTATCAAGCTAAAATCTTGATTTTAAGCAGAGAACTGTACTCTTTGTCTTCATATGAACGCTTTTCATTCTAAGAATGAGTTTAAATGATAAATATGAATTACACTTATTCTAAAAAATAGAAGAAAATCTTATAAGAGCTTCTGCCGTTCTAGTTAAATTCTCTCTAGTGTGTAATTTAGCTGCTTCAAAATCTAAAGGCTTTCTATTTATGCTAAAAACAGAAACGATTCCTGCTTGATATATACTATCTATTTCATCTCCTATTGAACCAACTATTGCAATAACAGGTACATTATATTTCAAAGCTCTATTAAGAATACCAATAGGAACTTTACCTCTTAAACTTTGCCCATCTATTCTACCCTCACCAGTAATAATTAAATCAGCATCCTTTATTGCATTATCTATATTAGCAGCATCTAGAATTATTTCAATTCCCGATTTTAACTTAGCATTTGCAAAAGCAACTAATCCTGCACCTAAACCTCCCGCTGCTCCAGCACCATTAATCTCTTGAACATCAATCCCTAAATCTCTTTTAATAATATCAGCATAGCTTTTAAGATTATCATCAAGTTCTTTTATCATACTTTTATCAGCACCCTTTTGCGCTGCATATATATATGAAGCTCCATTTAGACCATAAAGAGGATTATCTACATCACATGCTACTTCAATATCACATTCACTTAATCTAGTATCAATATTTGATAAATCAATCTTTTCTAATGACTTTAAACCTCCACCATTTAAAGAAATTTGGTTTCCTTGCTTATCTAAAAACCTTACTCCTAAAGCTGAAGCCATACCTATTCCACCATCATTTGTAGCGCTACCGCCTATTCCAACAATAAATTTTCTACATCCGTTATTTAAAGCATCTAATATTAATTCTCCTGTTCCATATGTAGTAGTTTTAGATGGATTTCTTGGCTGACTTGCTAAACATAAACCAGAAGCCTGTGCCATCTCTATAACAGCAGTTTTATTATTTAAAATCACATAGCTTGCATATATCCTCCTGAAATTTGGACCAGTTACCTGTATAGTTTTTCTTTCTCCTCCAAGTGCTTTCAACAAAACTTCAATTGTACCTTCTCCTCCATCAGCCATTGGCAGTTTTACGGTAGCTATATCACTATCTGCCATTTTAATACCACTTTCTATCGCATCACATGCAGCAATTGCTGATAAAGTACCTTTAAAAGAATCCGAACATATAACTACTTTTTTTAATGACATATTGTCTACACCTTCTTAATGATATTTAATCACAAATTATTCCTTAAAAATCATGAGCATTGAATCTAACTCTATATAGCTTCAAATTCACTTAAATCTTTTGATTCAGAATTATACAGCACATTACAAAAGTTATATGAATAATCAGGGATAATTATAGAATATCATATTTTTAAAAAAATCTATTATTAAATATATACACGATAAAAAAAACTACAGATTGAATTTACTCATAAACTGTAGTTTAATATCAACTTTTTTAATTAAATGTATTACTTAACATTTTTACTAATATAAATGAACAAATACATTCTATTTGTATAATTCTTCATATTCATTTCTTAATATTCCCATACATATTTCATCATAGTATTGTCCCTCGGCATATACTTCTTGCCTTAAAACTCCTTCTTCTTTAAATCCACATTTTTTGTAACATGCTATAGCTCTTTTATTAAAAGAAAATGTTCCCAGACTAACTTTATTCAAGTTCATATGCTCAAATATAAATTTAACTATTAATTTCACAGCATCTGTACCATATCCTTTACCCCAATAATTTTTATCAGTAATTGAGATACCAATAGAAGCATATCTATTTTTCCAGTCAACATAATTCATACCACAGGTACCAATAAAAATTTTCTCTTTCAAATCTTCTACTGCAAATGAAAAACTGCCTCTTTTTTCATCTCTTTCAAATAGCATCTTTTTCATTTTCTCAATACTAGTCGGATAAGGTATACCACTAGTATTAAATTTTTTTAACTCATAATCATTAATTTGATGTTTAAGTACATCAATATCTTCTTCAGTTATTTCTCTTAAACGTACTAATTCCCCTTTATACATTGCCAATACCTCCCTAATATAGTATAATATTTAATTATACTATATTAATAGTACTTTGTGTAAATTCTATAAAAAATAATTATTCTACCTTTGAGGTTACTAAGTGCATAAAGGTTCACTTATTCATTATGATTTAGTATAATTAAAATAATGTAAAAGATTAATAAGGAGAGTGATTAAATGAAATTATCAGTATTAGTTGATAATAATGCTATGAACATCATGTATGCTGAATGGGGTTTATCATATTATATTGAAGAAAGTGATAAAAAAATATTGTTTGATCTTGGGAGCTCTAATTTATTCATAGAAAATGCCGAAAAGATGAAAATAAATCTTGAAGACCTCGATTATGTTGTAATATCGCATGGACACTGGGATCATGTATGGGGACTACAATATCTTATAAGATATTATAGAGATAAAAGTATTCCAAAATCCAAAAGACCTACAATAATAGCTCACCCTTTGGCATTTATACCTAAATATGCAGAAGATAAAGAAAGCTTCGAACACGGCTCAATTATTTACAAAGATGAAGTAATGAAAAATTTCAATACAATATTTACAGATGAACCATATTACATTACAGAAAATCTTGTTTTTCTAGGTGAAATAACCAGAAAATTTGGTTATGAAAATAAAGAACCATTAGGAAAAATCTACATAGACAATCAATGTAAAGATGATTATATTTATGATGACACGGCACTTGCATATATAAATGAGGAAATTTTGACCATAATAACAGGCTGTTCACATTCAGGTATATGTAATATATGTGAACATGCTAAAGCTGTAACCTCTAAGGAGAAAATTCAAGACATAATAGGAGGATTTCATCTTATAGATCCCGAAAAGGAACAAATGGAAAAAACACTAGAATATATTAGATCATTAAATACTACTTGTATTCATCCTTGTCACTGTACAAGCTTAAATTCAAAAATAGAGTTAAGCAAAGTTTCTAAAATAGAAAATGTAGCAACAGGCATTGTTTTAAAATATAAGTAAAATATTAAATATTATTTTAAAAAATAGAACACAAACGGAGAAAAACCGCTATATATTATCTAGCGGTTTTTATGCTATTTATAGTCTTTTCAAATTTCCCTAAAAACTCTTCTATTTCTTTATCATTAATATTTAATGACGGTAATAATCTTATGACTGTATCATTAGTTACATTTAACATCAAGCCAAGTTCTAATGCAGTATTTTTAATTGATTGAGCGTACTGACCAGCATCTATACCAATCATTAAACCTCTGCCTCTAACATCCCTTATAACTAGAGGATATTTTGTTTTTAGTTCATTTAACCCGCTAATCATTATATTGCCTTTTCTTTTAACCTGATTTAAGAATTCACTATCTGCTATATTAGAAACTACATATTCACCAGCAGCACAAGCAACAGGATTACCACCAAATGTACTTCCATGATCACCGGGTTTTAAAACATCCTCTACTTCTTCACTTACTAACATAGCACCTAATGGAAGTCCTCCTCCCAGAGATTTAGCAAGAGTAGCAACATGTGGTTTGATTCCATATTTTTCAAAAGAAAGGAAATCTCCTGTTCTACCTAATCCAGCCTGTATATCATCTATAATTACAAGAAAATTGTACTGTTTTGAAAGCTTCATGAGTTTATCAATAAATTCCTGTGAAATTTCAACGATTCCACCTTCCCCTTGAACCGTTTCTAAAAATACTGCACATACATCATCATTTACTAATGCTTTCAAATCATTAGTATCATTGTATATAAAATTCTTAACTCTTGGTAACAATGGTAAAAAATCATTTTTATATCTATCTCTTGCTGTTAAAGTCAAGCTGCCACAGCTTCTTCCATGAAAAGAATTAGATGCAGTCAATATAACATTCTTTGAATCACTGTATTTTCTTCCAAATTTTCTAGCTAGTTTTATAGCAGCTTCATTTGCTTCCGTTCCTGAATTTGAGAAGAATACCTTTGAAGCAAAAGTATTTTCTACAAGTATTTTAGCAAGATTAACAGTAGATTCGCAGGCAAAGTAGTTAGATAGATGCATAAATCTTTCAGCTTGTTTAGCAATTATATCAGAAAGTGTTTTATTAAGGTGTCCTAGATTATTTACAGAAATTCCGCTGTACATATCTAAATATTTATTCCCATCAACATCATATAAATAAGATCCTTCGCCTCTGTCTATTTCAATGTCTATTCTTTTATATAAATTCAGTACGTATTGTTTGTCTTTTTCTACTAAGTTCACATAACTTCCCCCTTTATTAGTTGTAAAAAACCCACTAATATAGTTACTAGGGAAACATCTAATGTTTCTTTGAAAGCGTGACTTCAAGAGTTCGTTTTTTCATCGCTTCTAAGTAGAGAACCAAAATCTACAATTTTGAGTGAATCACTTACTCCTAGGAACGTAGTGAGTAGTGAGTTTCTTATTTATTTAGAAACGAGCTCTTGCGCAGCCGTCAAAGATTATTAGATGGTTCCCCCTACCAAAAACTTTTGAGTCAAACTAATAATAGTTATCCACATTTATTTTTTGTCTTACAACTAACTATTCTCTTAAATCACTTAGTATCTCCACTTTCTTAGCAGTCTTTTCATCCTTTTGCTTTATTATTTTAGCTGGCGTACCTGCTACAACACATCCTGCCGGTACATCCTCTGTAACAACAGAACCCGCTGCAACTACAGCTCCTTTACCAATTCGAACTCCTTCTAGTACTACTGCATTTGCTCCTACCAATACCTCATCTTCTATAATAACAGGAGTCTTACTTGGTGGTTCTAAAACACCAGCAATAACTGAACCAGCACCGATATGAGCATTTTTACCTATAGTTCCTCTAGCACCAACAACCGCATTCATATCTATCATTGTACCTTCACCAATTTCAGCACCAATATTAATAACCGCTCCCATCATGATTACACAATTTTTCCCTATTTCAACTTTGTCTCTAATTATTGCTCCCGGTTCGATTCTAGCGTGTAAATGATTTGTATTTAGCATAGGTATAGCAGAATTTCTCCTATCATACTCAATGTGATAGTCTTCAATACATTCTTTATTTTCACTTAATAAATCACTTAAATCATCATACTCTCCAAATAAAATACCAGATTTGTTGTCTCCGAAAAATTTAAAATTATCAAAACTTATATTAGTTAAATCACCTTTAATATACACCTTAACAGGTGTTGCTTTTTTTGCATTTTTAATAAATTTAGCTATTTCATAAGGATCAGTCATTTTAGCATCCATTTAATCACCTTCCTTTTCTCTTCTTTATATAGTATCTCCAATAATTTTATCATTAGTTACTTTTTTAATTTAAATCGCTAAACTGCATGATGTACAATATTGTCAAATTTATTAAACATATTCTAATATTTAGCTTTTATTACATCACTCATATTGTATAATCCATTATTTTTAGTACTAATAAACCTTGCTGCATCTATAGCTCCATTTGCAAATATCTTTTTTGACAATGCTATATGCTTTAATTCTATTATTTCATCATCACCTGCAAATATTATTGTATGCTCACCTGCTATAGTTCCTCCTCTTACTGCATGTATTCCTATTTCATTTTTGCTTCTTTTAGCATTATCTCCATTTCTTCCATATATAAGCTTCATTGAATTGTTTAATTCATTGTTGATTTGATTTGCTAACATAAAAGCAGTACCACTTGGTGCATCTAGCTTTTGGTTATGATGTTTTTCTATTATTTCTATATCAAAACTATCACTAAGAGCTTTTACAGTACCTTTAATTATTTCAATCAAAGTATTTATACCTACTGATGTATTAGATGAATTAAAAATAGGTATTTTTTTTGAAGCTTCATATATTTCAAGCTTATCTTCGTTAGTCAATCCAGTGGTAGCAATTACTAGTCCAACATTATTATCTAATCCATATTTCAATAATTCCGCTAAACATTCTCTATTTGAAAAATCTATTATAACATCTACATCTTCTTTAATACCATTTATATTATTAAAAACTGGAATATCTTTTGATAATGTATTTTTATCAATTCCTCCAACAACTTTAAAACCTTCACTTTCAATCAGCTTATTTATTAAAACCTGTCCCATCTTCCCATTGCATCCGTTTACTACAACACTTATCATATTAAAAGTTACCCACTTTTATATCTAATTTTTTCATCTCATTGGCTAATATCTCTAAATTATTATCCTCCATATCACATAAAGGAGCTCTTAACATTCCAACTTCCATGTTCATTAGATTCATGGCAGTTTTAATTGGGATAGGGTTAGTTTCAATAAATAATGCATGGATAAGACCATTTAACTTTAATTGTAAATTCCTAGCTTCAGTAACATTACCATTTAAATATTTCTCTACTATACTATGTGTCTCACTAGGTAAAATATTAGCTACAACAGATATTACACCGCAACCGCCTATAGATAAAATAGGTACAATCATATCATCATTTCCTGAATATATATCAAAATCCTCTGGACATAGTCTAGCTATCTCTGTTACATAACTTATGTTTCCACTAGCCTCTTTTATTGCTTGTATGTTTTTATGCTCTGCTAACTTGACTACTGTATCTACTGCTATGTTCAGACCTGTTCTACCAGGAACATTATATAGAATTATTGGTATATTTACGTTATTCGCAATATCTGCAAAATACTTAATTAATCCTTTTTGAGTAGTTTTGTTATAATATGGTGTTACCACTAATAAACCATCGGCACCAACTTTCTCGGCATATTGACTTAGCTCTATAGCATAAGCAGTATCATTACTGCCTGTCCCTGCGATAACAGGAACTCTTTTATTAACAATCTTGACTGTAAATTTTATTACCTCTTTATGTTCCATATCTGATAATGTAGAACCTTCACCTGTAGTTCCAACGGTTATGATTGCATCAGTACCCTTTTCTATATGCCAGTTTAACAATTCTTCATATTTTGCATAATTCACGCTACCATCTTCGTTAAAAGGGGTAACCATAGCTACCCCAGACCCTTTAAATAAATTCAAAATAATCACTCCTCATCTAAAGTTTATTCACCAAAAGCTCTGCAATTTGAACAGTATTAGTTGCTGCTCCTTTTCTAATATTATCTGCACATACCCATATATTAAGTCCATTATCAATACTAAAATCTCTTCTTATTCTACCTACATATACTTCGTCATTTCCTTCAGCATTAATTGGCATTGGATATACATCATTACTTAAATCGTCCTGCAATATAATTCCATCTGTGTTTCTATAAATTTCAAATACATCTTCAATATTAAAATCTTTTTCAAGCTCCACATTTACAGAAACACAATGACCGTATTTAACAGGAACTCTTACTGCTGTAGCTGTTATTTTAATACTATCATCATTAAGTATTTTTCTTGTTTCATTTATCATTTTCATTTCTTCTTTTGTATAGCCATTATCTAAAAATACATCTATATGTGGAAGACAATTGTATGCTATTTGATGAGGATATTTAACATTTTGACCACCCTCTATTCCATTTTCTAAATCTTTTATTCCTCCAACACCTGAACCTGAAACTGCTTGATAAGTTGAAAATACAACTCTTTTAATTCCGTATTTTTCTTTTAAAACTTTTAAAGGTAACATACATTGTATAGTTGAACAGTTAGGATTGGCTATTATACCTTCGTTCCATTCTATATCTTGAGGATTAACCTCAGGTACTACTAAAGGTACATCATTATCCATACGCCATGCACTACTATTATCTACAACTGTAACACCTTTTTCTTTAGCTATAGGAGCAAATTTTTTACTTATATCTCCCCCAGCTGAGAACAAAGCTATATCAATATCTCTATCAAAGGATTCTGTTGTAAGCTCCTCAACTGTATACTCTTCACCGTTAAACATTATCTTGCTGCCTTTTGACTTTGCTGAAGCGAAAAAGTATATATTATTAACTGGAAAATCTCTTTCTTCTAAAACTTTAATAAAAGTTCTTCCAACCATTCCTGTAGCGCCAACTATTGCAATATTTGCTTTTTTCATTTTAACAACCTCCATATATTCAACTTAAATCTATAATATATAATAATAACATCTATTTATGTGTAACGGGGTAAATTTCCTTGAATTAATAATGATTTTTTCCTTTACCGTGTTACTTCTATAAATTAAATGCTCTTGCTAAGCTGTTTACTGCTCTAAGCATATCACTTTTATTTAATGCATAAGAAACACTTATTTCTGATGTTGTTACTTGCTTAAACTCAATATTATTTTCGGAAAAAGCTTTAAAAATATTAGCTGCTACACCTGATTGATTCATCATACCAACACCTACTAAAGAAATCTTAATAAGATCTTCATCTATAGTATATTCAACATCATTCATATTAGCACTATATGTGGTTAATACTTTTTCTACATTAAACCTATCATCTGCATTACATGTAAATGATACACTAACCATCCCTTTCTTTGGTGCTGTTTGACTTATCATGTCTATATTAATATGATTTTCTGCAAGTATTTCAAACAATCTAGATATATTTTGTGGCTTGTAGTATATATTATCAACTGTAATCATTAAAATACCTTCGCAAACTGATAAACCTGTTACTCCTTTCTCTTCCATATTATCCAACTCCCTTATATAAGTTCCTGCTATTTCTCCTGTATTAAAGGCAACCATTATTGGAACATTATAATTTTTACCTAACTGTACAGCTCTTGTTTCTAAAACTCCAGCTCCTAAACTGGACATCTCCATCATTTCTTCGTAAGATATTGTTTCTAACTTTTTAGCTTTCTGATACACTCTTGGGTCAACAGTATATATACCATCTACATCTGTATAAATCTCACAAGAACATTTTAACATTGCTGCTAATGCAACTGCCGTAGTATCTGAGCCACCTCTACCAAGCGTAGTAATTTCACCACTTTCATTTATTCCTTGAAATCCAGCAACAACAACTACATAATCTTGATCTAAGTACTTTTCAAGTTTTTGTGTGTTTATCTCAGTTATCACATTTTTAGTATGAGCTCCCTTTGTTTTTATATCAGCTTGAAATCCCGTAAGCGATATAGCCTTATATCCTTCTTCTTCGATTGCCATTGATAAAAGTGCTATTGACTGCTGTTCACCAGTTGAAATTAACACATCCATTTCTCTAGAATTAGGTACATTTGAGATTTGTTTAGCCATTTTTATTAATTTATCTGTAGTTTTACCCATAGCTGATACAACTACTACAACATTTTTTCCTTGTTTTTTTTGTTTAATAACTCTCCTAGCTACAGCTTTAATTTTCTCAATGGTACCAACTGATGTTCCTCCATACTTCATTACTACCCTTTCCATATCATCACCGCTTTCGTTATCTTTAGTGATTTAAATCGTTACATTATGACCTGTATGTTATTTATCACATATACCAAAATACTCGTTATATATTTCATCACTCATTTATACTTTTCACATTATAATAACTAAAAGCTAACTTTTATTTTCTTTAAAGTAAAAGAAAAAAGCCTCGAGTAAAAGAACTCAAGACTTTTGCATACACAAATAACCTATTCTCTTACCCTAATGTGAAACAGCACTCCTATAGAAAACTGGGTGATTCTCAATAGACAGTACCATATTTATTCAACATAGTCCCAACATACAAAATACCAAACATCTTGTACGTTTCGGCAGTAACCCCTTTCTTGCTTAAAGCAATACTAATGACTCCTGCGGCCTCTGTAACACATTACTATTTAATTCGTTTAATACACTATAACAGTATAATAATATATTGTCAATAGATTTTATTAAATATTTTGAATAATCTAAAATAAAGAAACTGATTAACTACAAATAACTTTAAGCATAATTTGGAATATAATAAGTATGGTTAAAATCCTCATATGAACAACAAACACATAAGCAACCATTTGTTCCTCTACCAATGACATTAGTAGTTACTACTTTTTTAGTTAACTTCCTCATTTAATCACTACCTTTCATATTTATTTTTAATAAAAAAACTTATTTTAATTATTATATCATGAATTGTTTGTTATATGTGTTATTTTTTTTATTATTTGTAATTTTTTTATATTATCGTTTCTATTTTAATTAATTTTCACAAATTTCAAAACCGTTTTCAGAAATTATGCAATCATAAATAGTTTCTATAATTTATTGAGACGAGCAAATAACACTTTTAACTTTAAAAGTATAATTTTTTAATTATCACAGTAGTACGATTTATAGATATTGATAGACCTTTACATTCGATAATATGTAGTTTTTTTTACCTACTAAAAAATTAGGTTATTCAACCTAATTTTTTTAATATCTTATTATTTTGTTTTTTGTTACAATTCCCTTTATAAGCTTATTTGGCTTAACTTTGTCATTTGATATTTTGTATGCATCTAGTATCATTCTTTCTGCTTCTCTTGCTTTATCCATATCATTTGCATGTATGATTGCTATTATTTCGCCTTTTTCAACTTCTGCTCCTACTTTTTTGTTTAAATATATTCCTACTGTTAAATCTATTTGAGATTCTTTTGTCTCTCTACCTGCACCTAAAATTAATGCCGCTCTGCCTATATCATCAGCTTTGATATGATTAACATAACCTTTATCCTTTGCTTTAACTTTGTATATATATTTTGCTTGTTCAAAAGCATCTAAATCATCTATATACTTTGTATCTCCACCTTGTGCTTTAATAAATTCTCTAAGCTTTCTTAAACCAGCACCTGTTTCAATAGTTTGCTCAATCATGTTTCTTGCAGCTTCAGTATCATTTGCAACACCACCAAGCAACAGCATATATGTACCTAAAGTTATACATAATTTTGTTAAATCTTCAGGTCCACTTCCCTTCAATGTATCAATAGCTTCTTTTACTTCTAAAATATTGCCTACAGCATTACCTAATGGTTGATCCATATCAGATATTACAGCTATAGTATTTCTTCCTAAAGCACTTCCTATATCAACCATAGCTTTACCTAATTCAAATGCACTTTCATCATCTTTCATAAATGCTCCACTACCTGACTTTACATCTAGTACTATAGCATCTGCTCCAGATGCAATTTTTTTACTCATTATACTGCTAGCTATCAACGATAAATTATCAACAGTAGCAGTTACATCTCTAAGAGCATATAGTTTCTTATCTGCGGGTGCTAAATTAGCTGTTTGTCCTCCAACTGCAATTCCTATAGTATTTACATTATTTATAAAATTCTCAATTGACATATCTACAGAAAATCCATCAAAAGACTCCAGTTTATCTATAGTACCACCAGTATGTCCTAAACCTCTACCTGACATTTTTGCTACAGGTACACCTAATGCTGCAACAATCGGTGCAACAATCATTGTTACAGTATCTCCAACCCCTCCTGTGCTGTGTTTATCAACTTTTATTCCATCTATTGAAGATAAGTTGATTACTTCACCACTATTTACCATAGCACTAGTCAAATCTGAGGTTTCTCTTTTGTTCATCTTTTGAAAATATATAGCCATCATCAAGGCAGATACTTGATAATCAGGAATATTTCCTTTTGTATATTCATTGATGAAATAATTAATTTCATCTTTTGAGAGCTGCAAACCGTTTCTTTTTTTCATTATAATATCATACATTCTCATGATACTCACCTCTAATTATTAACCTTTTATTTGTTTTAAAAAACTCTCTCCATTCTTAATACTATCTACATTAAAGATGTCTGCAATAGTTTGACCAATATCTGCAAATGTAGCTCTAGTACCAAGGTTGATATTTTTCTTTAAATTCTTACCATAAGCTATGAAAGGTATATGTTCTCTTGTATGATCTGTACCAGGAAATGTTGGATCACAACCATGATCAGCATTAATAAATAATATATCATCATCTTTCATGCAATTAATAATTTCTTTCAATCTTACATCAAATTCCTCTAATCCTTTACCATAACCCTCTACATCATTTCTATGTCCCCATTTCATATCAAAATCAACCAGATTGGTAAATATTAAACCATTACTATCTTTTTTAATATATTCAATAGTCTTATCAACACCATCCATATTTGACTTAGTATGAACAGCATCTGTTATCCCTTGACCTAAAAATATATCTTCTATTTTACCAACAGCTTTAACGTCATAATTATTGTCTTTAAGCTCATCTAATAGTATTCTATGAAATGGTTTGAGCGAAAAATCTCTTCTATTGGCTGTTCTAGTAAAATTACCTTCCTGCCCAATAAATGGTCTAGCTATTACCCTAGCAACAGCATGTTCATCTATTAAAATATCTCTTGCCATTTGACATATTTCATATAGCCTTTCAACAGATATAACATCCTCATGAGCAGCAATTTGAAATACACTATCAGCAGAAGTATAAACTATTGGATATCCTGTTTTAATATGCTCTTCTCCTAACTCCTCTATAATAGCTGTTCCTGAAGCAGGTTTATTACCTAATATTTTAGTTCCTATTAATTTCTCGAATTTCTCAATTAAATCGTTAGGGAATCCTTTTGGATACGTTGGAAATGCTCTATCCATACATATTCCACACATTTCCCAATGTCCAGTTGTTGTATCCTTGCCTTTAGATTTCTCCATAAATTTACCATAACATCCAATAGGATTATCTGTAGGTTCTACACCTTTAATACCGTCTATATTTCCTAAACCAAGCTTTTGCATATTACAAAGCTTAAGTCCTCCTAGCTTTTCAGATATGTTTCCTAATGTATTACTACCACAATCTCCATATTCTTCAGCATCAGGTAATGCTCCAATACCAACACTATCTAATATAATCCATATTACTCTATTTATCATATTTTTTCCCCCTCGTGTGCAAAAAACTTAAATCACAAACAACATCATCCTCATAACTTCAAAATAGTCATCTGTTTCAAAAAGAACTTCTCTTTCTGAAAGCTTAACCATATTAGGATAAAAAGATGCTTTGTATGCATCATAATGATTACTAAATTTAATTTTTACTTCAAATTTTCTTGGCAAATTTATCTTGCATAAACTATAATCTCTTTTAAGAGCGGTTTCCACTCCTGTTGTTATATCCCTCAATGCAATATTGGGGTGAATTGAAAGAACTGAATTACCTATCCCTTCTATAACACCTTTAAACCCAATTTCATTATTTATATCTTTTATATGTTCACCAAGCTTTTTATCACCACTCACAAACACTACTGGAACACCGACATAAGCAGCTGTATACATATGTAGTAAAAATTCACTCGCGTAAATATCATTTATTTTAATACTATCAATTTTAGTAACATGCATAGTATGAGATAATGGATTTCCATCGGAACCTGCATATGAATGATATCCAATAAAAATAGCTGCATCAAAAGTCCTATCCAGCTCTTGAACCATACTAAACGGATGCCCACTCCATCCTCTGATGATTTTAACTTTTTCAGGTAACTTACTTATATCTATGTTTCTTCCACTTTCATGAGCATCTTTTATTATTATTTCATCAGCACCTGCATTTAATGCACCTTTACAAGCTGCGTTTACTTCAGCAGTCATCTGATCCGCAAAATAAACATATCCAAGCTTCCCTTTTGAAGTTTCATCCCAATGATTAATGCCTGTAATACCCTCAATATCTGCACTAATATATACTTTCATATAAAACCCTCCTAAACTTTCATATTAAGTTTTGAGCATTTTTTATCTGTGATTATATGTTATTCTATAATTATCTATATTTCAAGCATATTTGTTTATTATTATTTGTAAACTACTGATTTATAAACCTCAAACAAATACAAAAGTGGTTTACGTAACAATGGTTACTCATACAAATATCTTAATGGCATTCTATCCTAATCTATCCATAAATAACTACTCTAATAACTTTTTCAACCAATAAACTAACTAAGGCTCAATCTGAGGTTTCTTTGTAGGTGACTTTTAAGAAGCTATTTTTTTCAAACTCTCATAGGAGAAGTATGATTATTAAAAAAAGTTATCTCAAAATGGATTCAATTTTGAGATAACTCCTTTTAGATGCTTCCTTTAAAAATCTTTTAACTTTTCTGAGGCCTGTATTGTCATTTTAACTAACTCATCTAATGTTATTTGACTTATGCCTCTTACATAAGTATTTAAAACATTACCAATTGGTTTCGTCCATTCTTCATTTAATTTATCACTTAATATCGCTACAATATTTCCTATCTGTGCTGTATTGCAATCAACATCCAACCCTGCCATTCCTGCTATATGCATAGTTTTATCAAAATCTCCGTTACCAAACCACAATGCTACTACTTCAATTGCAGCATTAGGAAAAGCATGAACAAGATTATATGTTTCAAATTCTTTTTCACATAATCTTAAAACATCTTCCCATTCATCATTATTTTGACATTGCTTTAATGCATAATTAACCACACTATAATACTGACTATCTTTAGGTAACATATTTATTGCTATTTTAACTATTTCTTTAATATCATTTTCTACAAAAGTAATAGCTGTCATTACAGCGTTAAATACTTCTCCAATTATACCATTATTGTGATGTGATATCTGTCCATCCAACCATGCCAGCTTTGCAGCTTTATAAGGATTTCCCGGGCAAACCATACCGCATACGCAGCCTCTCATCTGAGCTCCTATCCATTCTCTATAAGGATTATTTATATATCCGCTTTCAGGAGGATAAACTCCTAACATTAAATTTTTCATAGCTATATCTTCTGCTGACCATCCAAATGGTATCATGGCTGTCCAGTTATTAGCTATATCAAATGCTGTAACATCAGATTCTTTTTCCAATATAGTTTTTAACAATACTAGTTCATACGTTATATCATCATTATATGTGCTAGGTTTCTTTAAATAGCCTCTTACTTCACCAAAATATTCTTTGATTGTTTTACTATCATAGCCTTCTAGTGCTGTCCCAAATGCTCCACCACAGATTTGTCCTAGCCAACCATTTAATATTTTCTTTTCAACTTCATTATTATTAATATCAACATCTTTATATTTGGGAAATTCACATTTACTTTCAAAATCATCCCAATTATCATATATAGTGTATTTCCAATAATCAGCATTCTTACATTTAGGTGCATTATTTAATAAATAAAAAATCTCTGATGTTATTTTAAATAGACTTTGCATATCATTTTTTTCTAGAGCCTTAAAGCCTTTTGGCAAAAGTACTTCTGCCTTCGAAACATCTTTACCTAAATTCTCCACTGACCCAACTGCACCAGCAATCAAACTAGCAGGTGCTTGTGAGCCAGGCGCTATGCTTTTCCATATTGTTTTTAATTTATCTACATCATGCTTTTGAGCATCCTGCATGCACCAATCATCATCGCTTTCAATTACAAGTTTTGCTTTTGCGTTTGCAACAATATCTCTAGCTATTTCCCAAGCTTTCATAGTATCACTCCATTAATATTATTGTCTTTTATCCATTACATCTAAAGCTTCAAACAACATCTTTATAAATTCTTCTCTATTTACATCAACTAATACCTCAGTATTTGGCTCTTTTCCTAACCAACCTCTAAAATCAACTACTGTCATTCCGCTAGTTAATTCACCTTTAGTTTCAATATCTACATAACATTCCTTTGTTGTAAATAATTCTGGTTTAAGTAGCCAAGCTACAGCACATGGATCATGCAGAGCACTACCTTCAAATCCAAATTTTTTACTTGCAATTGAATAAAAATCTAATAATTCTCCTACCATTTTAGATACTTTTCCACGCTTTTTAAGCTCAGCTATCTCATCATCATAAATTTCAGCTTTTTCAGTAACATCTAAGCCACTCATGGCAATAGGTATACCTGAATTAAAAACTATTTTGGCTGCCTCTGGATCAACAAAAATATTGAACTCAGCACAAGGTGTTACATTACCACCTCTACCTGCTCCTCCCATTAATGAAATATACTCTATCTTTTCTTTTAATTCAGGATAAGCGGTAATTAATAAAGCTATATTAGTAAGTGGAGCTGTTGGAACTAATGTTATTGGTTCTTCTGACTCCCTTATAATCCTAGCCATAAACTCAACTGCACCTTCTTTTACAGGCTTAAATTTAGATTCTGGTAATATCGGTCCATCCATTCCACTATCACCATGTGCTTCTTCACCTGTTCTAAGTTCTTTTAATAAAGGACCTTCTGCACCTTTGGCTACTTTTATATCTTCATCAACAAAGCTCAGAAGCTTTAAAGCATTATTTGTTATTTTATCTAAAATTTGATTTCCACCAACAGTTGTAATGCCTTTAATATTCAATTTATCTTTATGAGCCAATGCCAACAAAATAGCTATAGCATCATCATGCCCCGGATCGCAATCCATAAGTATATGTCTCATATTTAATCCCTCGCTTTAACTAAATATTAGGTTTACTGCTTAATTTTATTTTTCTTTCTGTTCTCACTTATTGCATATACCACCAAACCTACTACTGTAGCCACATATGGTATTATTTGAACAAACTCTGATGGTATGCTTAATGATTGTAATGAATTAGATAGTGCATCTGCAGCCCCAAATAACAATGATGTAGCAAACGTACCTATTGTAGTACCTCTACCCATTGCTTCAGCTGCTAAAGCTATCCAACCTCTACCTGAAGTCATACCTCTAGAAAACCATGATATATATCCCATAGACATATAAGCACCACCTAAACCGCATAAAGCTCCACTTAATAGTAAAGCTATATATCTTGTTTTTATGACACTTATACCAACCGAATCCGCTGCATCTGCATTTTCGCCTACAGCTTTTATCCTTAACCCTAATGGAGTTTTATTGAGCATATAATAAACAACAATAACTAATAAAAATGATACGTATGTCAATACATTATGCCCTGATATAATACTACCTAACACAGGTATATTCTCGATTATTGGAATATCAATAGAAGGTAGTATCTTGCTTGCAAGAGAAGCAGATGTTCCTTTGTCGTGTGCAAACAGATAAAGAAAAAATATCGAACCTCCATCTGCAAATAAATTGACAGCTATACCTCCGAGTATAACATCTGTTTTGAAATGCAGTGTGAAATATCCTAAAATAGCTGCTATAATAACGCCTACCAAAACAGCTGCAACAAGACCAATAAAAGCACTTTGCGTAGCAGCACTAAATAAAACACCCATCAATGCAGTAAAAAGCATAATTCCTTCAAGTCCTATATTTGGAATACCTGCTTTGGAAGCTATAACTGCTCCAAGGGCAGCAAATAATATTGGTGTTGTTACTCTAAGCACAGCAAAAGCAAAATCTGTTGTAAAAATTATATTAAATAAATCATGCATTCTTATTCGCCCCCTTAACAATCATTCTATGCTTCCAAGCCTGTAAGAATCTTTCACCTGATATTAAGAATATGATTACAGCTTGCATGATTGCAACCATTTCTGAGGGAACATCAGTCATTCTTGCCATCATGTCAGCACCTATTCTTATATAAGCGATAAATATTGCAGAGCCTACAACTCCTATAGGATTATTTCTGGCTAGCATAGCAATAAGAGCTCCATCAAATCCATAACCTGGTAATGCCTGCCATTGAAATCTGTTATACATTCCTAGCATTTGTGTTCCTCCACCTATACCTGCTATTATACCAGCAATAACATGGGCATATATTATAACTTTAAAAGAATTTATACCTGAATATTCAGCAAATTCTCTATTTGTACCTGTCATCCTTAAAGCATAACCCCACCTTGTTTTATACAAGAAATAATAAGTAAATACAACTGCTACTAAAACTATTAAGAGACCTACATGTATTCTTGTTCCTCTTAATATGATTGGTAATCTAGCTGTCTTAGCAAATTTGTAAGATACTGTTTCCAGTGCAAATGGATCTCTTAAATAATAATTAATAAAATACATACCTATTCCAAACCATATACTGTTAAACATCAACGATGTAACTAATTCGTTTGCATTCCATTTAGCTCTTAAATATCCTGGAAGAACACCAATAATTCCACCTATTATTCCTGCGGCTATTATTGCAACCATAGGATGTATACCGCTTGGTAATTTTACAAATATAGCTATAACACTTGCTATAATTCCGGAAATATAAAAAATACCTTCTGAACCTAAATTAAACATACTTGTTTGAAATAATATTGCTGTAGCTAATCCCGCAAATATTAAAGGTATTGCCATTTCTATAACATTACCAAAATGTCTTTTTGAAGATAATGGTCCTAATAAAAAGCTTTTAATTGTTTCAAGTGGTTCACTGCTTACAAACAAAATTATTATAAATGCAATAGCTAAGGCTATAGTTACTGCAACTAATGTTCTAACTACCTCGAATAATTTTTCTCTATTCATGCATAGCCCTCCTTATCTCTTCTTTGCTTTGGTGTTTTAACCCAAGCATGCAAAGTCCAAGCTCTTCTTCCGATAAGGCAGAAGGATTATCAAAATATGCAACTATTTCTCCACCATACATTACTATAAGGCTATCACTTAATTCCAATACTTCATTTAAATCAGCGGAAACTAGTAATATAGCAGTATCTTCATGTCTAAGTTCTAAGAGCTTTTCATGTATAAATCTAGCTGCACCTACATCTACACCTCTGGTTGGCTGCTCTGCAACCAATATTTGTGGTGATGTTGAACATTCTCTGGCTACAACAACCTTTTGCATATTACCTCCAGATAGCATTCTAATCTTTTGAAAGGCTCCTGCACATTTAACTCTAAAATCTTGTATTAACTTTTCTGCTAAAGAATTAATTTTCTTGTCATCTATTAGTAAACCTTTATTAATTGATTTTTTATCAAATTGATTTGAAATAAGATTTTCTTTAATTGTTCCTTCCATTGCTGCTCCAATAGTCATTCTATCTTCTGGTATGTAACTTAATCCTAAATTTCTTATTTGCTTTATAGTCATGTCTTTAATTAGTTTTTTATTTACATATACATTATTTTTCGCAAGTTTTCTGTTCCCTGTTATGATTTCTATAAGTTCTCTTTGTCCGTTTCCTTCTACTCCTGCTATACCTACAATTTCACCTTTTCTTACAGAGAAATTTATATCTTTCAAAACTTTTTTCCCAATTTCATTGGTGTAACTTAAATCTTTAACTTTAAGAATAGATTCCGTATACTCTTTTGTTTCTTTATCATATTTCAAAATAACGTCTCTTCCAACCATTTTTCTGGATATTTCTTGTTCTGTTACGTCCTTTGTATAAAAAACTCCTGCATTTTTGCCTTGTCTCATAACAGTAATTCTATCACTTATGGTTTTAACTTCTTTTAATTTATGAGATATGAAAATAATTGTATGTCCATTATTTTTTAAATTTATTAATTCTTCAAATAGTGCTTCAGTCTCTTGTGGTGTTAAAACTGCAGTCGGCTCATCAAGTATTAGTATTTTAGCTCCTCTGAACAAAGCCTTTAATATTTCCACCTTTTGTTTCATCCCAACTGACAAATCTTCAACCTTTGCTCTTGGATCAACTCTTAAATTATACTTTTTTGAAAATTCTTCTGTTATTTTAACAGCTTTTTCAAAATCAACAAACATTCCTTTTTTTGGTTCGCTACCCAGTACTATATTTTCTGCAACCGTAAAAGAAGGAACCAGCATGAAGTGCTGATGCACCATACCTATACCATTTGCAATAGCATCATTTGAAGAATTCATTACTAGTTTTTTATCACCAAGATGAATATCTCCATTATCAGGTTTTTGCATACCAAATAAAATCTTCATTAGTGTTGATTTACCAGCACCGTTTTCTCCTACAAGTGCATGTATCTCTCCTTCTTCTAGGTCAAAATCAACTGATTCATTTGCTATTACACCATTGCCATAAATTTTTCTAATGTTCTTCATTTCTAAAAGTTTCATTTACTTCAACTCCTAATTAAAATGAAACTCCTACTCATATTTCGTAGGAGTAAGCAATTCACGCCAAATTAATATTTAACCCAGATTATTCATAGAAAATTATGAGCAGTGAACTAAAATCTATGATTTTATGTGAATCGCTTACTCCTATGAAGGAACGGAATAGGAGATTCATTATTAAGTATTCCTTCTGATTAGAAGATGTCCATTAAATTCTCAACATACCAACTCGGTATGCCTTCGAAGGTTAACTTAAATGTACCTCAGACTACGTCTGAATAAGCGATTCACACTAAATTAAAATTTAGGTTCTCTGCTCATAATTCAGAAACCTACAGCATATTATTCAAAGTTATATGAATAATCAGGGTTTAAGTTCTCTACTTAAGCAACACTACTGAACCAGTTAACCACTGATTCAGTAGCTTTTATCCATAAATTTTGGACTAATTATGTTATTTAAGGTTTAACAGTATTTCTTATTTTATCTATCTCTTCAGTGCTTAAACCGAAAGCAGTACTTACTTTTATCTCTCCGTTAGTAAGTTTAGTTTCAATCTCAGCTAATTTTGTTTTAATGTCTTCTGGAACAATTTTATCAAAATATTCATTCTTAGCTAAACCAACACCATTTTCTTTAAATCCTAGAACTTCGTATTTACCAAATTCTAAACTTCCTTCTTGGTATTTTTTGCTAGCTCTTAAAATTGCTTCACCAATATTTTTTAACGCTGATGATGCTATATGCTCAGCCTTCTGTGGATCTGTTTCTTTAAATAATAATGCTTGATCAGAGTCAACTCCTATAGCATACTTATCCAATTCTTTAGCAGCATCTAATTGACCTAAACCTGTTTGTCCAGCAACGCTAAAACCTATATCTGAACCAGCTTTATACTGAGCTAAAGTCATTTCTTTACCTTTTCCAGGGTCGTTCCAATTTCCAACATAAGAAATAGCAACTTTAATGTCTTTATCTATATATTGAGCACCCTCGATATATCCTACTAAAAAGTCATTGATTCCAGGGTTGTCCATTCCACCTAAGAATCCGATTATTTTTTCTTCATTTGCTAATGGCATATCAGAAGTTGTTACTAATCCTGCTAATGCTCCAGCTAAAAATGAAACTTCATTTGTTCTGTAGAACATTGAGTATACATTGTCAGCTGTTTCTTCATCAGAAGTGTCAAAGTTTATATATCTTTTATCAGGATACTGTTCAGCAACTTGGTTTAATAATTCAGTCATTTGCCATGTACCACTGATAATCAAATCCCAATCTTGCTCTGAAACATCAACTAAAGTAGGTTCCCATTTAGTTCTGTCACTTCCCATTTCAATAACCTTAGTTTCAGCATCTAATTCTTCTTTGATTAAACCCATACCTCTGTTTGCTGAGTCAAAGAAAGATTTATCTCCTAAAGATCCAGGTATCAATAATACTACTTTTAATTTGTCATCTGTTTGATTTACTTCTTCTGCTGGTTTTGTTCCACATGCAGTAAAAAACATAGTAGACAACAAAAACACACATAAAAGCAATGAAACTGTTTTTTTCATTATGTAACCTCCTCAAAAATATTGTTTATATGGACTGTTTCAAAATAATATAAGTTCTAAGCACTAAAATTTTCAAGGAGATGAGCGTACTAGATGTACACTACTCACTTTGTTCTTAGAAATAAGTGATTCACAAGAAATCATAAATTTCTGTTCTCTACTTATGATTATTTTTGAAATATTTCAATAACTTAGAAATTTAACATTTTGCTACAAGTCCTTTGTATTCATTTTAAAACCTATATAAAATTATAAACTCTTCAAATTTGATAATATTATAATTTACATATGATCTTAAAAAAAATTTACAAATCTTAATTTATAAAACTCTAGCATAACAAAACAAAAAATTTGTCATATAAAAGCAGGTTAAACGGTTTACTAAAACGTTTAACTAAATTATATCTACAAATTTCGATAATGTCAATATTATATATATCTATTAATGCATTAGTAATTTAATACATTAATAGAATAGGCATAACTGAATCTACTATAAATTTCAATATCGCTTTGATATTAATTTATATATAAAGCTTTAAAGTTTATATTTTCCATGAATTAACATTAATTGTAACTCTATGTTTATTTTATTAATCAGAAATTCTCTACTCATTTTAATTACTAAGTGTTAGTGATGCACTTAAAACATAGATTTTTTTGTTTTTTCAGGTTAAAAAAACCATGCTTTTATATTAAAATAACATGGTAGAAAATTTTAATTATTAGAAACCTTTCTGAATTCCAATTTTTCCAACACAAGCATAAATACAGTAAATACCATCATGAATATACCTATATATTTCCAAGCAGTTACTATTGGTTTGAATTCTAATACATATCCCATAATTAATGGTCCTACAACAAAACCTGAACCCATAATCGAAGGTATTATAGCATTAACTCTTCCTCTATGTGAAATAGGTGTATGATTCGCTATGAATGGCATACAATTTGTTGTTACTGTTACTTCTCCAAGGGTAATAATTACTACCGCAATTATAATTCCAAATTTGCTATTTATAAATCCTAACGACCCAAACCCTATAGTATATAGTATTCCTGCAAAAAATATTTTTCTTATATGACTAATTTTTCTAAAAAATGAAGTAATCAGAGGTGTAAATATAATAACTGTTAATCCATTAACAATTGTTAACCTACCATATAACTTAGCTCCTTCTCCTACATATAAGCTTTCCATATGTAACGGTACTAAAAATCCCCACTGAGCATATACAAAATAATATCCAAATAAAATCAATGAAAAATAAACTAATATTGGTCTTTCAGACAATACACGCAATATTGACCCATCAACTCTTTTTTCTAATTCTCTATTTTTCACATCTTCGTCTTTCGTTTTATGAATAGTTTCTTTAACAAAAAATAATAATAACAATGTTGCTATTATAGCTGTTACTGCATCTCCAATAAATATTAGATTAAAATGATTTTCAAATAACATTCCTGCTATAGCAGGTCCTACAGCATATCCAATATTTGAACCTAAATATGCAAGTGAATAAGCCCCTTCTCTATCTTTAGGGTCTGTTAAATCTGCTATTAAAGCATTTAAGGCTGGTGCTGCAACACTCATAAACACACAAGCTATCATTATTATGTAAATTAAATAAATATTTGATGACATGAATCCACATATTAAATATAATATTGAGCCAAGAATATTGAATATAACTATACTCTTTTTTCTACCAATAAGATCTGCTAACTTACCACCTACCATGCTAGAGGGTAAATACAACAATCCCGCAACTGTCATCCATTTTCCTGTTTCAGCTTCTGATAAACCAATTTTTTTTGTTAATATTAATGTAAGTAATGGGAAAACAAAAACCCCTAATGAGTTTATTAATTTTGCAAAAAAAACAACATATATAGCTTTAGGAAAATGTCCATAAGTCCTTACAATCTGCCTAACTTTATTTTTCATTATATACTCCTTAACAATAACTTTGATTCAATAAAAAATCAGTACGTCCTACTCACTTCGTTCCTAGGAGTAAGCGGAGTTGCACTTCATATTCATTCTAATCATATGAGTAAGCGAGCGACTTACACCAAATATTGATTGGGGTTCGCTACTTAAAACCAAAAAAAAACGCAGAAATCAATGCGTTTTTTAATAAAAACATTTAAATATCTACCATAGTTATAATTTATTTTTGTATTAATTTATTACATTAACCAAATAAAATTTGGATTCTCTGCTTAAATAATAAAGCATTATTTTTATTATAAAATAATGCTTTATGTATGTCAAACTTTTTTATTAGTCCATTCTGAATTTATAAATTGCATTAATAAATGCCGTAGCTGATATGTTAGTTAATCCACATTTGTCAATCTTTTTTCATTCTTTTCTAACAAGAACATTAACATAGCATAAATCAACATAATTAATCCAATATATCTCCATGCTGTAGCAATAGTTATTATATTAAGAGCCTTACCAATAATAACTGGACCTAAAACATTCCCAGAACCTATTATAAAAGGTAATATTGCACTAACTCTTCCTCTATGAGAAGCTGGTGTATGATTTACTATGAAAGGAGTACTGCTAATAGTCACTATTATTTCACCTATAGTAAATATAAATACAGCTATAAAAAAGCCTGCTTTTGCACTATAAAATCCTAGTAAACCTAAGCCAATTGCATATAATAATCCACCATACACAACTTTTCTTATATTTTTTACTTTATCAAGCATCGCTGTAACTACTGCTGTAAAAATCATAACTATTACTCCATTAAAGCTTGCTATATAACCAAATAATTTTGCACCTTCATTTGTAAAATTAGCTTCTGTATGTAGTGGCATTAAAAAACTCCATTGTGAATATACAAAAGCATACCCAAACATTATCATTGAAAAAATTATTAAAATAGGCCTACTAAATAATACTTTTATAACTGAACCCTCAACATGTTGTTCTAACTTTCTTTCTTTGCCAATTTTCTCATTCTTTGATTTTTCAAATGTATCATTAACAAATATTAGAATAAGACCCGTTGCAATCATAGCTGTTAGTGCATCTCCAATAAATAGCAAATTCAAATGATTTTCAAATAATAAACCTCCAATTGCTGGTCCTAATGCAAAACCCATGTTGAAACCTAAATATGTCAAAGAATACGCTCCTTCTCTATTTTCAGGTGTTGTTACATCTGCTATAAGTGCATCATGTGCAGGTTGTGCAATACCCATAAATACTGAAGCTAAGGCAATTAAATACACTGTAGTCATAGAAGGCTCTACAAACCCACATAATAAGTAACTCAAAGCTCCAAGTGAATCAAATATAATTATGATTTTTTTTCTACCAATTGTATCTGTTAGTTTTCCACCTAATAACCCTGCTGGCATAAATATAATCCCAAAAACAGCTATCCACTCTCCAGTTGTATCTTCACTCATACCAATTTTTTTAGTTAATATAAGTGTTAATAGCGGAAATATAAATACTCCCATTGCATTAATAATTCTTGATATAAATATTACATATACTTCTTTTGGTAACCCTGTATACGGCTTTAGTAATTTTTTTATAATATTCAATTTTATCTCTCCTTTATTATGTATTGCTGTAAAAAATTCCTTTGTTTTTATAATTAATTATCATCTTGTTTCTATACAAATCAATTAGCATTATTCATCCCTCCGCTTTTAGTTCCTAACCTTGATAAAAGTAATATGAATCATTAGATCAAAATTTAGGTTATATTAAAAAGACCATAAATGTTACATTGTAACATCACGGTCTTTTTATACAAAATAATAATTTATTTTATACAATGAAACTCCTACTCACTTCGTTCCTAGGAGTAAGCGATTCACACTAAATCATAGATTTAGGTTCTCTGCTCAAATAAAGACCACAGGAAACAACCCATGGTCTTATATACATTAATTTAATTATATGCAGATTACTGTATGTAATTAACCTTATTGGTCATTTCAAAAAAGATGTTATGAAGTTTTATTAAATTAGAATTATCAGAATTACCATATTTACTTGATTTCATTAAAACGACCTCCTTTATAATTTATTATTGCTATTACATGTTATTATATTTTTTCAAAATTGTCAAATATTAATTTATTTGTTTTATAATTTTTGCTTAATAACATGAATATAAACTTTGAAGCATTGATATTTACTCAATTTTTTAATAAAGTTACATTTTGTTCAATATTTTTTTCTTTTTTTCCTAACAAGAACATCAACAAAGTATAAATCAACATTATCACTCCAATATATTTCAATGCTGTTGCAATGGTAATTTTTCTTATTAACTTACTACTAATAATTGGGCCAAGCCCATACCCAAAACCTGTTATTAGAGGTAATACAGCGCTTATTCTTCCTCTATGAGAAGCTGGAGTATGATTCACTATAAAAGGCACACTGCTAATCATTACAGTTATTTCCCCTATAGAAAATATAAATGCAGCTATAAAAAAGCCTGCTTTGGTACTATAAAATCCTAATAAACCTATCCCAACAGCATATAATAGTCCGCCATACACAATTTTTCTAATATTCTTTACCTTTGACAGCATAGCTGTAATTACTGCCGTAAAGATTATAACTATTACTCCATTAAAGCTAGCTAGATAACAATACAATTTTGCACCTTCATTTGCAAAATTAGCTTCTGTATACTGTGGGATTAAGAAACTCCACTGTGAGTATACAAAAAAATATCCAGCCATAATCAATGAAAAATATATTAAAATAGGTCTACTAACCAATACTTTTAGAACAGAACCTTTAACATGCTGCTCTAACTTTCTATCTTCTCCTAATTCTTCATTTTTAGATATTTTAAATGTATCTTTAATAAATATTAAGATAATACATGTTGTAACTAAAGAAATTACTGCATTTGCAATAAAAAGAAATTTAATTGACTTCCTAAATAACAACATGCCTACTAATGGACCAACAGCAAGACCTATATTTTTTCCTAAGTATAATAACGAATATGCTCCTGTTCTGTTTTTAGGTGTTGTTATATCTGCTATAAGTGCATCATGAGCTGGTTGTGCAATACTAATAAATACTGAAGCTAAAGAAATTATATACAACATAGCCATAGAGGACTTCATAAACCCACTTATTAAGTAACTTAAAGCTACAAGTAAATCAAATATAATTATAATTTTTTTTCTACCAACAGTATCAGTTAATTTTCCACCTAATAATATAAATAAAATACATACCAATCCCAAAATACCAGTCCCACTACAAGTTAAAAAATCTTTACCTAATAAAATATTATTCATTGTAAATATACTATTTAATTTTATAGCTAAAAATGAATTCATCCATACTCTCATAGCATTAATGAGCCTTAATAAGGCTATTATATATACCTCCTTAGGCAAGCCCTTATAAGGTTTTATTAATTCCTTGATTATCTTCATTTTCTGCCTCCTTTTATTTATGTATTATATAAACTGCTGCTAATTTTTCATATGAGTAGTTTAATAAACATCAATATTTAATTCTATTTTGAATCAATTTTAGCTTTTTGAATTATCCAAATATGCATAATTATATCACAATATTATATTTTAAAGTAAAATATCTAAAACTTGTATGTATAAAATAAAAAAAATCCTTTTCAATAGTGCTTTATATTATTTTTATAAAACACCAGAAAAGGATACTAACTCTTTATCTTTATACTATTACAGCTGTACCTTTGAAAGAATCTTATTCTCTAACTCTACTGCTTTTATTCTTAATTTATCTACTTCTTTTGAAGTTTCAGTTACAAATTTTTCATCTTTTATTGACGATAAGTTGATTTTTACATTGTATAACGCTGACAATACCGCAGTTCTTGCCATCATTGCAGCCACAGCAGCATCTGTAACAGCATTTTTATTACCTTTTTCCACCATTATTGAAGCATAATCCATCAACTCAATAGCATCTTTTGCTACTTCCAAAGGAACTAAAGCAGCATTTTTAAAACCACTTTGTATTGCATCTTTTCTTTTAGACTTTTCGTCGTCATTACTTTTCGGAAGTTTAAATGCTGTCATAACTTCATTAAAGGCATTTGAATCTCTATCTATATCATTAACAGATTTCTTGCTTACATTACTGGCTATGTTCAATATTTTTTTCATCTCATCTTCTGATTTCTCATATCCTGTTTTTCCTATGGTTAGATTAGCAACCATAGCTATTAGACTTGCAGAAATAGATGCACTTAAAGCAGCTACACTTCCTCCACCCGGAACAGGATCTTTAGATGCGGTTTTTTCTAAAAATTCTTTTAATTTTAAGTCTTGTAACATTCTAATTCCCCCTTTTCAATAAGTTAACATTCTTTTCTCATAATTTCTACACATAATAATTAAACTTATTTTTCCTTAATACTTGCTCTTACTAATTTCTTATTTATCCCTTCATTATTAATTATGGATAAATGAATAGTTTCTAAATTATTATCTATATTTATAAGCATCAAATCTTCCTTATTTAAACAAACTTTTTCTTTATCATTAATAATTATTTCAACATCATCACTCAAGCTGTAAAAAGCTTCTGTTGTTTTTATTTCATGATTCTTTATATCTATTTCTAAATCATTACTGAAATCTAAAGCCTTGATTTTTCCTTTACAGCCCTCTTTCATCATAAGATTAAAATCTTTTACTTTACCAAAACTTTTAGTAGTAAAGTTGCCATCAAAAGTATCTTGCTTAAAAGGAGTTAAATCTACAGTATAGTGACCTTCATGCTTTAGTTTCATTTCACCCTCTAATACCATAATAATTCTCTGTACCTCTGGAAGATGTGTAAATGTCGATTCTTCTAAATTTACAGCAGCCGAACTAAGCCTCCATAAAAAATCTCTTTTCTTGTAATCACTGCCTTCAGGATATATGTATAATTCTGTAGTAGTTCCTCCAGACCATTCACTAGTTTTTTGCAGCTCTTTTTTTACTATTTTTATAGAATATGCCACCTTTTTTCTCCCCTTCAAACTCTAAATAATTCCAAAATATACAGCATAAATACCTATATTAATAGGGTATTTATGCTGCTATATCAAGTTTATTCTTATTCCGATACTCTTGTCTCAAGTATTTGATCCATATTGAAGTTTTCTATCTGCAAATAATATTCTGCGCAATCAATAAGTGCTTTCATTGGAAGTAACCCTATTAGTTCAGTCCCAATAACTGACACACCATATCTTTTTGCTTCCATTCTAACCATTTCAACTGCTCTGTATATTGATGTCTTTTCAAAATTTACAAGGTTCATAGAAACTTGTACTATATTTCTTTCCTCAAGCTTCACTCCCATTGCTTTTACATATCTTAAGCCTCCACCTATATGTCTAACTATTTTTGCAATCTTATTTGCTATATCAATGTCATCTGTATCAAGATTAACATTATATGCAATAAGAGGCACTCTTGCACCAACAGCAGTAGCTCCTGCTTTTGCATTCATAACAGCTGGACCAAAATCAGGTTTCCACTCAGCTTCCTTTATCTTTTCAAAAAATCCTTCATATTGTCCTTTTCTTACACTTGCAAGATTTTTCCTTTCAGGTTTTGAAGCAGCGTCTTCATATAGATATACAGGTATTTCTAATTCACCTATTCTTTTACCTACTTTTTTTGCAACTTCAACACATTCCTCCATAGTAACATTGGAAACAGGTATAAATGGAACAACATCTGTAGCACCCATTCTTGGATGTCCACCATGATGAACAGTCATATCTATAAGCTCAGCAGCTTTTTTAGTCAAATAGAAAGCTGCATCTTCAACGGCTTGAGGTTCACCTATAAATGTTACAACAGTTCTATTGTGATCTTTATCTGAGCTATAGCTTAAAAGGCTTACTCCCTTAACTTTTCTTACTTCATCAACTACTGCCTCTATTACTTCTTTATTTCTTCCTTCACTAAAGTTTGGTACACATTCGATTATCTTTCTTGCCATTTTTTATTCCTCCCTAAAAGTATTTTTTTATTTTATATAAACATATTCATAAACCACACTATATTTGGTATTCCAATAAGATCTATTAAAAATGCTCCAACAACAGGTACTATAAGAAATGCTCTTGGTGATGATCCATATTTCTCTGTTACTGCTCCTATATTAGCTATAGCATTTGGAGTAGCTCCCATTCCATGTCCTGCCATACCTGCACACATAGCAGCTGCATCGTAATTTTTACCAAGTAATTTAAATGCTATAAATGTTGTATATACAATTATAAATAGTACTTGAGCTACAACTATTACAAATAATGGTCCAGCTAGTCCAGCTAGCTCCCATAATCTTAATGACATTAGAGCCATTGATAAGAATATCCCAAGGAATACATTGCTAAGTAAATCTATTACATAATAATTTATATTTACAAAATTTAATTTATCGTTGATGTTCCTAACAATTACAGCAACAAACATTGCACCAACATACTGCGGAAGAACAAGTCCTGTAGCTTTTGAAAACCAACCGCTAACAACAGTACCTACCGTCATACAGACTACTATGAGTGCTATCTGTACCATCAATACATTTGATGTAATTTTGGTATTATTTGATATTCCTGCTACTTCTTCAAAAGTCTCAGTACTATCCATATTAACATTTTCGGCTTTTAGTTTATTTCTATCAACTAGATGTTTGGCAATTGGACCTCCAATAAGCCCTCCAGCTATAAGACCAAATGTTGCAGCTGCTATTGCTACTGTAGAAGCACCAGTTACTCCCATGCTTTCTGCTGTTTTACCAAACGCTGCTGCTGCACCATGACCACCTTCCATTGATACAGCGCCTGCCATAACTCCAAGAATAGGATGAATCCCTGTTAATTTCGCACAAATTACACCAATTGCATTTTGCGCAACAGACATTACTCCACAAAGCAGCCAATATATTATTAAAGTAACTCCACCTTTTTTAAGAAGTGAAAAACTACCTCCAAGACCAACTATAGTAAAAAATGCAATCATAAATGGTGTTTGGAATGTTGTATCTAATTTTATTGTCATTACATTTGTCTCTTTTAATATTAATGCAATTATTGCAAATATTAATCCTCCAATAACAGGAGCAGGAATACAGAATTTTTCCAATAAAGTGATTTTTTTTCGTAGAAAGTACCCTAAAAGTAATAATAAAACCGCTATTGCTAATGTTGCTATCATGTCAAAATTAAGTGTTAAAATATTATTTACAATTTTTCCATCCAAAATAATTCCCCCTCTAATGTTGATATTAAAATGCTTATTGAAACAAGTTATTTTAGAGCAAACGTTTGCAGTTCTAATTTTAAAAGACTGTGAATTTATATATAGCAAATTTTATGCCAGTATATATTTTTTATTTGAAATCTGTATATCATCAGCTTAAGCATCAATTTTGCTTTTTTCAACTTTTATTACAGCAATAAAAAAACCTGCAAAATTTGCCGTTATGCAAATTTTGCAGGTTTACTATTCACACTCTTTCGCTTTATATCTTAAAGCTCTTTCACTTATACCAAGTATTTGTGCTGTTTTCTTTTTATTATTAAACTTCTTTAATGTTGCCTTTATAACTTTCTTCTCTATTGTTTTTAGGTCTTCACCTACATGTACAGGTATGACATCTTCTCTAGTCTTTATAATATTTTCTACTTTCATCACTTTATCAGGTAAATCATCTACGTCAATAAAATCATTATCAGTTAATGCTACCCCGCGTTCTATTATATTTTCTAGTTCTCTTACATTTCCTTTAAATTTGTATTTTTCCAGTGCTTCAAGAGCCTTAGCTGTTATCCCTTTTATATTCTTTTCTAGTAGTATATTGTATTTTTTAATAAACTCACCCGTAAGTCTAGATATATCTTCCGTCCTTTCCCTCAATGGGGGCATATTAATATTTATTACATTTAACCTATAAAACAAATCTTCTCTGAAGTTGCCTAATTTCACTTCTTCTTCTAAATTTTTATTAGTTGCTGAAATAAATCTGACGTTAACCTTTATTCTTTCAGATGATCCAATAGGGCATACTTTCTTTTCTTGAATAACTCTCAAAAGTTTCGCTTGAAGACTTATATCTATGTCACCTACTTCATCTAAAAAAAGTGTCCCTCCATCTGAAAGCTCTATTATCCCTTTTCTATCTTCAACTGCTCCAGTAAATGAACCTTTTCTAAATCCAAATAATTCACTTTCTAACAAGTTTCCTGGGATAGCAGGGCAATTAATAATGTTAAAAGGCTTGTCCTTTCTTTTTCCCTCAAAATGTATTGCTCTAGCCACAAGTTCTTTACCTGTACCACTTTCTCCATTTACTAACACATTTGTATCTATATCTTTTACTTTTGAAATCAAATCAAAAATATTAATCATTTTTTTTGAGCTTCCTACTAATCCAAATTTAGAAACACCATTACCGATTTGAGCACTTAAGTATTTAATCCTAGAATTTAATACAATATATTCCTTTGACTTTTCGAGAAGAAGTCTAAGTTCGTCAATATTAATTGGTTTTGTTATGTAATAAAAAGCACCAGCCTTAATAGCCTGCACTGAAGACTCTATTGTCCCATAGGCAGTCATAATAATAACTAAAACGTCAGATTTTAAAAATTTTATTTTTTTCAACACATTTATTCCATCACTTCTACCTAATTTCAAATCCAAAAGCACTATTGATATTTCATTATTCTTTATAATATTTATAGCTGTTATTTCATCATAAGCTGTAAATACTTCAAACTCATCCTCAAGAGCAAAACTTAGTGAAGTACATATTGACGACTCATCATCAACTATTAATAATTTTTCCATGATTATCAATCTCCAATTTTTTAAAATCCATAATAACTTTTGTACCTTTCCCTAATACAGTTTCAAATTTAATTTGTACATCATTTTCTAAAAGCAACTGGTAAACTATAAAAAGCCCAAGACCTGTCCCATTAGCTTTGGTAGTATAAAAAGGATTGAAGATTTTGTTTAAACTATCTTCATCTATTCCACAGCCATTGTCTTGTATAGATAATGATATAATCTTATCTAGCTTTTTAGCAGAAATAATTATTTTCTTACCTTCTTTATCTAAGCTTTCAATAGAATTTAGCATTAAATTAATAAATACTTGTCTAAACTGGTTTTTATCAACGTATATATATATATCTTCGCTAATATTATTTTCAAAAATTATGTTTTCCTTATTTATTTTATCTTTTAAAAATAACATAACACTATCAACACTATCATTTAATTTGACAAATTCTTTAAATGGTCTTCTGGGCTTTGAATACTCAAGTAAATTTGTTATAAGATCATTTAACCTATCTATTTCTATTGGAATATCTTTTGATATCATCTCTCTAAATTTTGGATTATCAAATTTTTTAGGTATCAATTCTGTATATGTTTTTATAGAAGTTAATGGATTTCTTATCTCATGTGCGATACCTGCAATAAGGTTTCCCAATGACTGAAGCTTATCTTTTCTCATTATATTATCCTGAAGTAATTTTTCTTCAGTTACATCTCTAAAAATAATTATAGTATCTTTATTTTCTCCATTAATACTATTTAGTGTACTAATTTTATAACTTAAATATATTTTATTACCATTTATTAAGACTTCTTTCTCGCCTTTGTGTTGCACTAGTTTATCAGAAAAATATATTTTGCTAATAACTGTATCACTATACCTTTTACCTTCCATACTCTGCTTAGTATTTAATATATTATCAGCTAGTTTATTTGAGAATGTTATTGTACCTTCTTGATTAATTGTAACAACTCCACTAAATATAGAATTAAGTATCCATTCTCTAAAATCCCTTTCATATTTAATCTGCATATTCTTTTTAACAAGTATTTCATTAGCTGAATTAAGTTTACTCGTTTGTCTTGAAACCTCTTTTTTTAATGTAGCATTCCATCTATAGAACATAAACACGATAATAATAAATATAATTATTAATATACTTAAAAAAAGCAATATTTTATAAACATACTGTCTTGTATGATCAACAGTTCTTCCAAACCATTTTCTGTATATCCTATCGTAAGTCCCATTTTTTTCTATATTTCTTAGTCCCTTATTAATTATGTTTAATATTTCTTTATCTCCGTTTTTCACAGCCATACAATATTTGGTTGAATTAAGAGTCTCTCCAACTAATTTTATTTTATCTTCAGCTTCCATTTTATTAATCAAGTAAACACCTGTCAAAGTATTGCCTATATAAGCATCTACTTGTCCACTAAGTAGTTCATGTAATGCGTCTTCTTGATTCTTTGTATAAATAATATTAACATTGTTTAATTCTTTAAGATTGTTTTCTACAATATCTTCCTGCTGTATAACAACAGTTTTGCTGTTTAAATCTTCAAAATCAGCTATATCCTTATTATCAGCTCGTACAAAAATCGACTGTGAATTTTCCAGATACTCTTTTGAAAAATCATAATATTTGTCTCTTTCTTTAGTATATTTCATCCCTTGAATGACATCTATCTCTCCATTTTCTAACTTTTTGCATGCATCATCCCATGACATGGGATAAAACTTAATATGTACTTCCATTCTAGAGGCAATAGCATTCATTATATCTACATTAAAACCAGTATAAGTTTTTTCATTATCAACATATTCATAAGGAGGAAATTTTTCATCTCCAGCTACTTTTATAACAGTGTGTTTATACTGTTCTAAAGTTATGTTGTCATATATTTCGTATGCATTAAAAGCAAGAAAAACTAATATTACAATTACTACAAATAAAATTTTTTTAGACAATAATCTTCACCTGATTTCTACATCGTTTTTTATCATAACCAAGACACTGCATCTTATGGTTTCCTTTCAGTTGTTATTAGTTTAATTTAATAAATTGCCTGATAGTAGCAATACAAGGAATTTTCTTTTTATAGCTTCTATAATACTATCATATTAGGTAATACATAGAATCCTTTTTTAAAAATTTTTAGTAATTACTTTTTTGTAATATTCATGCCTTCTTGATTCCACTCTTTAATTCGTCTTTTATAAACCACTAACAACAAAGCAGCATCTATAAGCCATTGTATTGCTGTTATTCTCCATACATATACTACGGGTTTTCTATTCAAATAAATAAAATAATACATTAATGGCAATCTAAAAAGCCAGTTTGAAATTACAGAAACTATAAATGGACTTTTAGTATCACCACTACCTTTTAAACCGCCTCCTATAATCATAGAAATAGCTATAGGTATCTGTTCAAGTGCAGCTACTGCCAAACAAGAAGCTCCTAATAATATAACTTGTTTCTCATTTTCTTTTATAAATAATGTAATAAGTTCTTTCGGAAAAACAAAAAACATTATTGCTATTAATGCCATTATAGCTGTACCAAAAAATAAACAAATATTCATATATTCTTTGGCTTTCTTATAATCCTTCGCACCTATTTTTTGTCCTACTAATGTTGTAGCCGCAACGGCAAAGCCCCACCCTGGCATATATGAAAGTGATTCTATTGTAGTTGTTATTTGATTAGCTGAAAAAGCTGCATTTCCTAGCAGCATTATCATAAATACATTTATTAATCTGCTTATACTAAAAGCACCTTCCTGTAAAGACGATGGTATTGATAAATTGATAAGCTCTCTAAACCTTTTTATACTATAATTTTTTATATACTTAATTCTCGGTTTTATTTCATCATTAGTAAAAACGTATTTTACAACTAATAATAATCCGCATACATTAGCTGTAGTCGTTGCAATAGCAGCACCTCTAACACCTAACTCAGGAAATCCAAATCTACCAAAAATAAGCATATAGTCTAAGCTTATGTTAACTATATTTACCACAAAAGATATTTTAAGTGGTGTTTTAGTATTTCCAAAGCCTCTTAACACCGCATTAAACGAAGATTGTACCATGTTAAAAAAAGCACCAATAGAACATATCCTCATGTATTTAGCACCTATATAAGCTACTTGTGAATCTGCTTTAGCTAGCTTTAATATACTTTCTGAAAAAACAAAGAATGTTAAAGATATTAAAAACGCTATAACTATAGTACATGCAATACCTAAACTTGCATATTCTTCAGCTTTGTGTTTTTCATTAGCGCCAATTTTTCTAGCTACTAATGATGTAATCCCTACACTTAATCCCATTGCTACTACTATATTTATAAAAGTATATATAATTTCTGAACTCAATCCAACTGCTGTTACACTTATTTGTCCACCATGCTTTCCTACCATCATGGTATCTAAAACCCATATTAACATATAAAGAATCATTTCGCCAACAGCAGGCAGTGATAATCTTAGTACATCTTTTATAGTTTTCTTGTTAAACATATTCTCTCACCTATACAATCTGACATAGAAATAATATACCAAATATTATTATACAAAAGCAAGAACTATTTATTACATTTAAAGAATATATTTAATGTATTTTTATCAGTTATATTGACAAAATACTATTAACACCATAAGAAAGGAGATAAAAATATGCCTTGGAAAAAAGGAAGCGTTACTTTTGATGATGGTACAACTTATCCAGCAGATTTACTTGTAAAAGATGATGGAGAAGTTTGGAACATGAAGGTTTATAAAGATGGTAATACAGTCGAAGAAATAGATGCTCAAGCATTTGCAAGTAAGTTAAATAAAAATCCAGAGCAAGTTTATCCATTTACTTATAAAATTGAAGAATAATCTAAAGGGGCTGTCTCAAAATGTTTGACTAGACCATAACCAAGGTCTAGTTTTTTGTTGTGAGTAATATTATCAAACCTATACCTAAAAAATCTTATAATCTAAAGAAAAAGCTATGCCTCCATTTCAATGTAACAGATACATAAGCTTTAATAATTAGATTTATAACACCTTCATCTTAATCTTTTCCCCTTTTACTACAATAGTCAATTTTAAATATCATTGACTCCTTGAGCTTTTAAATCTACTTCATATTTTTTTAATTTGTTTAATACTTAGTTTCTTCTAACGGCTCATTTTCAAGAATTACGACACTTATACATCATTCTTAAAGTAAAAAATAATCATTATAAATTTGGTATAATCAAAAAGTTTTTTGATTTGTATATTTCTTAACTTGATTACATTTCATTGATCCAATGTACACGCTTTCTAAATTATCTCAAGTCAAAAAGATAAACAAATTCTTTAACAAAAATATTATAAACATAAGTTTAAATACAACGAATTAATTGGTAACATATTGTTTTATTGTTATTATATTTTATTTATTCTTTATTTTTGAATTTATTTATGCTATACTATTATTATTGACTTACTTTTTTACATAATTTTTTATTTATTTTAAAAATATATCAGGTGTATATATGTATTTGCAATCAACAGTATCATATCCACTTTCCCAATCAGTAATATGATGGTTCACGACAATTGGGGTTCTACACCAAGAAAAATTTATGTCGCTTATGGAAGAAACTACAAATCTGTTACTATGTCAACATTTAAACCAAAATAGAATAATATTGAGGTGATTCTTCTGAAACCGTATATTAAGTTCATTATAATATTTTCAATAATCATTTTAACTGGTGTTTTATTAAGTATTCGATTTTTTCATTCTGAAATAAACAATAATACAGTAAATAATGATAAGGATCCTTTAGAAGCTAAATTTCAGTCTTTTGATTCTATTGTAAAAATTGATGGTAATCAGCCTTATAAATTAGAAGAAAGATGCTCTGGTACTGGTGTATTATATGTATCATATGATAAAAAATTAATTAATGAATTCATAGGACTATTTAAAAATAAAGAATATCTAGAATTAACTGAATTCGAGGGTTTTGATCTTACTGGTAATAGTCCTAAAAGGTTTAAAGATAAAGATGACAATATTATTTTTTATGTTTATTTTGTTAACGAAGGTGTTGCTAACATAAACAGCAGATATTATATAATAACAGGCGGTATGAACTATGAAAAATATAAAGAATTGCATAATAACTTTATTACGGATGAAAATATTCAAGAAGAAAATTGGTGATATATTTAGTTTATGAAAATGGATGAAATTTAAGGTAATATAATTTAATCTGTGCTTTTGTGAAAAAAACGTTCTATTCTGACAACAATTCAAATATAACCAGAAGAGAGCGTTTTTTTATGAGCACAGTGCCAAAAGAAGTATTAAGAAATATGATTACACAAGTGAATTTGAAAACAATAGGAGATCTTCATAGTTACCTATAATACATGTCAAATAACTGATATAGCATATAAAGTACAAAATTAGTCATTAAATCAATCACACGAAAATTTGCTCTTAAATGTGCAATATTATTTTAAGATATATCAATTATACTAAAGCTAACTCCATCAGAAGTATTATTTGCTATAATATCATATTTATTAAGATTTAAAAGTTTTTTAACTATAAAAAGTCCTAATCCTGTACTTCCTCTTTTTCCCTTAAAAAAAGGAGTAAATAGCTTTTCAATAGTTTTATCATCTAAAGAAGGTCCATCATTACTTATTGTAATAATATTATTTTTCACATAAATACTAATATTGTTTTTTGCATATCTAACTTGATTATCCAAAATATTATTAAGAACTGACTCCCATTGTTCTTCTAAACCTCTAACTTCATAATCATAAGTAATATTTAAGTCCCAATTAATAGTTTCATCTAGTCGCTTAAATCTTTTTGAAGCATTTTCTATCAAACTTACAATATTTAATGTACTATTAACAGAATAATTCTTTGAAATAAAATCTATTTTATTTAGATATAAAATATTTCTAACCATATCTTCAAGTCTATCTATTTCTTCATCAATAACCATTAAAGAACTATCTAAATCTCCTTTTGGATATTTTTTAGATAATATAGAATCCGTATATCCTTTTATAATCATAATAGGTGTTTTTAATTCATGTGATATTGAATGAAAATAATTTCGCAAATCTTCATCATATTTTTTTAGCTGTAGTCTCATCTTATCAATACTTTGACTCAACCTACCTATTTCATCATCATCCTGTGCATAAATCGGCTTATCCCACTGCATTGATGCTATATTTGCTACATCTGTTTGAAGCTTATTAAACCTAATAGATATTTTTTTTATCATTGCATATGAAAGAATAAATATTATAATCATAAAAGAAAATATGACAATTATAAATTTACCAAATATATTTTTAGTCAGCTCATTCGAGTAAGTTTCCCACATATATGATATAATAAAGCTATTATTTGCTACTTGTTTTACTAGTCTATTTATATTTTTATTATCCTGTTTATAAGAAAGAATCTTTCTATTAATATTTCTGTTGTCTATTTTTTTTATTACATAGTAAAGTTTTTTACCTTCAATATTTTGAACATACCTTTTTTCTTCATATCCATTTTTTATTTGTTTTGATATATTTTTTTTTATATCTTCAAAGTCGAAAGGAATATTTTGCAAATTTTTTAAACTGCTAATTTTCTCTGTTTCTTTATTATAGGTTGCATACATATGACCTACTGCTCTAGAATTTTGATCTATTGCTATATCTTCTTCTTTATAAACCTCATCTCTGTTAATTCTATTAATAACAGTCGGAAGTTTTATACTTTGTGCATGTTCTATAGTTTTGTAAGTTTCCTCAGTAAAGAAATCTTTAATACCTTTATAAGTAATAATACCAACTAATGACATAAAACAAATTGTTATTAGCATAAACCAAATTATATATTTCTTTAATATTGATTTTTTCTTCATTCAACCCACCTATATCCATAGCCATATACTGTTTCTATCTTTAAATTTGGAAGCTTCTTTCTGATTCTCCTTACTAAATCATCAACAACTCTTTCACTTCCAAAATAATCTTCTCCCCATACGTTATTTAAGAGATCTTCTCTTGAAAAAGCCTTTCTTGGAGCATCTATCATTACTTTTACCAAATCAAATTCTTTCGAAGTCAATACAACTACTTCATTTTTATATAACAGCTCTCTACGTTTCTTATCTAATATGTAACATTCATTGACAGTTATAACCTCTTTAGGAGTATTTCTTGATAACAACTTTTCTATTCTCAAAATCAGCTCTCTCGGCAAAAATGGTTTAGTTATATAATCATCACTTCCATATTCTAAACCAATAACCCTATCTATATCTTTATCTCGTGCAGATATAAATATAACAGGTACATCTTTTACTTCTTTTATTTTTTTAATTAGTGTATAACCATCCATATCTGGTACCATAATATCCAACACCCATAAATCCACATCATCCTGTATATGCTTTAAGGCTTCTAAACCATAAAGAAAAGATTTAATTTCCCAACCTTCATTTTCTAAGTGAAAAGTCAAAAGATCATTTAAATTTTTTTCATCTTCTAATAAATAAATTTTATACACTTTAACACCCCACTACTATTTATAAGAAATTATTAACTTAATAGATAAACTTCTTTACATTTAAGTAAAGGGTTGTTTCAATTTTGAACTTCATTCATTTGAAACAGCCCTATTTTATATATTAACACAAACCACAGCATTATTATAATAAAAAACTATAGAATAAATATATTAGAATTATGTGAAATTATGTGTTTTTATAATTGTTAAGATTATATTGTATTATAATTGACTAATTATCAGAGGCTAAAGTTTTATAATAGGTAATTTTACATGGCTATGATAACTGCTTCCATGATATATTTTTTGCACAGCTTTTATCATCTCTACATCTTCATAAGGATTATTTCCAGTATTATGATTAGGAAATACTAATGCTTTAGCACTAGATGTAATAGTAACTCTTATTCTATGACCTTTTTTAAAAACATTAGCAGTTTTAGCCATTCTTATATTATACTCTTCTATTTTCTCTGGCTCTAACAACGTTGGATTTTCAAATGAATTTCTATACCTAGCTCTTAATATACCGTCTGTTAATCTTATAGAATTTTCATTTTCATCAACATCTTCTAACCTGACCACCCAATCCGTATCCTTTGCACTACTTGCTGCATATAAAACTGCATATATATTCCCAGCAATCGTAACAGGTTCTTTTAATACCTCTGATGTATATACTAACACATCATATCTTTTATCTATATCCTTATAATTAGCAGGTACATTCATTTCATTTTCCGATACATCTATTAAAAATGGTACAGGATTATGTGGATCATAGTCGTATGTATCATATAAATCAGTTTTTGAAATATTCCAGCTTAAACTACCATTTCCACTGCTTGTTTGAGCATTACCATCACTATTTAAGTAAATATTTGTATACTCTACATTCTCAGGAGGCCACTTATTATCTTCCATCCATTTATTTTCGCCTACCAAATAGTATTGTACAGATTTTTGGTTTTCAATATCGTTATCAATACCTTTTAAAAATTTATCAAACCATTTTAATGTCAATACATCTATATCATATCTAATAGAGTTGTTTCCAAATTTTACTCCATGTATTTCTCTACTACTGTTAAACCCATGTTTCCAAGGTCCAAATACCAACTTTTGATTATTTCTTTTATTTTTTTCATTCATTTCCCATGCTACTGTTGAACCCATTCCATTATCATCATACCATCCAGAAATTATTAAGGAAGGTACATCTATCTTGTCACCGTATAAAGACCAATCTGTATTTTTCCAAAATTCATCATTATTTAAATGTTTCATCTGTTCATCACAAAAATGAATACTCCTCCCTAATCCTACCCTAGGAATTTCCTTTATTGGTCTATGGTTTAATAAGGTATCCCAGTCATTTCTTTTTAGAGCCTTTCTATTCATTTTCTTATCTGCCATCATAAAAGTCCAAGCAAAGGAACCAGAAGGAATTATACCACCTTTTCTTTCAATATCAATGAATGGAGGACCTGAAGTTACCATACTTACTATAGCTTTAAGATTCTTATTGCCGCTGGCAGCAGCATGCCATTGAACACAACCTAAATACGAAGAACCGATCATGCCAATATTTCCATCACACCAATATTGTTTAGAAATCCAATTTAAGCTTTCATCTCCATCTTGTCTATCATACTTATACGGAACCCATTCACCTGTAGAATCTTCTCTACCTCTTACGTCTTGGATTACTAAAGCGTACCCTCTACAAACGTATTTAAACCATCTTTCCGCCTTATCTAATCTGCCATAAGGTGTTCTTTTAAATACAACGGGGAATTTCTTGTTTATATCGTCTGATTTGGGTATCCATACATCTGTAGCTAAATCTGCGTCATCTACAGTATTGATATAAAAAGTCCCTAAATGTTTTATACAATATTTATCTTTTGAAATTTTTTCATCATTCCATAGTTCAAGAGGTGTTAAATCTTCATTACCTTTTTTAATTAAAACACTACATTCATCTCTTATAGTTAGGATATAACCTATAATTTCATTGTTTTTGACAATTAAATCAACTGGTATGTTGCGTGTCTGCATAACCCATAACCATGTGTTTTCGTCGATTTTTTTATATTTTTCAAGACAAAATTTTTTTGTTTTAAACGTCTCTACATTTTTTAGATTGATAGCCTTAACTTCATTATAGACATCAAAAATTCGTTCAGGTAAATGTTTAATAGCAATATCTCTAGATTTTATCTCCACATAATCTGACCAAAGATTATCAAAAATATTCAATGTCCTAATTAAAAATTCATTCTTATTTATGACAATTTCAGACCTTAATATTCCTGATTTATAAAATAAATAAACGTCTCTATTAAGCCAATCCATAAGCGCGCCTCCTATATTTATTTAAGAACCTTTTTATAAAGATTCAAGAAATTCTGACCAGTTATCATTTTAATCTCATCATCTGTATATCCTCTTGAAATAAGTTCTTGTATAAACAATTCAGTTTCTTTATAAGATTTTATTACATCAAATACTATCCCATCATGACCGCCTCTTAAAAAATCACAAAAATCAAATCCAAAACCCACATACTGTACTCCAACAAGTTTTGCTATGTAATCAACATGATTAGCTAATGTTTTGTAGTTTTTATCCTCATCATTCTCTGCTACAAAATTACTACAAACATTCATACCTATTACTCCACCACTTTTCGCAATAGCTTTTATTTGATCATCTTCTAAATTTCTCATAACATTACATAATTCTCTACAATCTGAATGAGATGCTATTACAGGATTTTTCGAAATACTAATTACATCCCAAAAACCTTCATCATTTAAATGACTTACATCAATAATCATACCTAATTCTTCTGCTTTTCTTACAATCTGTATTCCAAAATTAGTTAGTCCACCTTTTTTACCTTCTTCTATTTCTTTAAAATTACTTCCATCCCCTGCATAATTTCTTCTACTCCAAACAAGACCTACTAATCTTACTCCTAATTCGTAGAAAATTTTCAGAAGATTTATATCGTTTCCTAATGGTTCTACTCCTTCAAAGGATAAAAGGAAACCAACCTTTTTCTCCTTAATTGCTTGTTGTATATCATCATATGTTTTACATAACATAATGTACTCAGATGATTCTTCAATTTCACAATATAATGCACTTATTTGGTCTAATGCTTGTCTAAGAGCCATCTCAGGTACAAATTGATCATCTATAAAAATAGAGCAAACTATTAAGTTAGCTCCACTCTTTTGAAATTCTTGTAGGTAATCATTCTCTATAACCTTTATTTGACCTTTTAACCTCTTACTAGTTACATCAATAAGCATATCATAGTGTGCATCAATTATTGGAAAATTATCTTGTATGTGTTTTATACGTTGTTTCACACTATCCCCCTCCTTTTTCTAATACTTTCTATAAAAGTATAATACATACCTCTTTTTTAAATAAAATGATAATCATTCATAGTAATAAGCAACATCCTAGTTTAAATTCAAGGTTCTCAGTTAAAAAAAAGGACTACCTCAAAAATTCGAGATAGTCACAAATAATAACCAATAATATTGGATAAAAAGCAAGTTTTATAATCAAATCATTTATTTAGACTTTACGCTTATTAATATTGTTCCATATTTATTTCAAAAAAACATTTAATAAATATGGAAAGTTTAGAGGATTTTTGTATGTTAAAATAGAAATATATCCTTAATTTCTTAATTATAGGAGGCTTTTTATGAGTTATGATATTCAAAAACTAAAAATTGAAAATTTTGATGATTATATCAAAATTCAATCTAATGCTTATACAACATTAGAAATAACTAAAGAAAAAGCAGAGTTAATAAAAACGCAGGCAGCTGAACTAGATAGACTAGGAATCGATCTTGGTTATTATGGAATCTATAAAAATTCAGAGCTTTATGGTGTAGGAAGATTTTACGATTTTACTATGAACTTTTTATCAGTATTAGTACCAGTTGGTGGATTAGGTTCTTTAGCAGTAGATTTACTTCATAAAAAAGAAAAAATATGTAGAGATGTAACATTATTCGGTCTCAATCACTTCAAAAATAAAGGTTGTCCATTAGTAATAATATATCCGTTTCATCCAAATTTCTATAAAAAAATGGGCTTTGGTTTTGGAGCTAAAATGAGCCAATATAAAATAAAGCCTCATGACTTGCCTTCAAATCATTGTAAAGATCATCTATTTTTCGTAACTGATAAAGATAAAAAAGACTTGATTGATTGTTACAATAGGTACGCATCTAAAACAAATGGTTTATTTCAGCATAATGAAGATTTATTTGATAGATCTTTTAAAGCAAGAGGTGCTAGAACTATAGCATATAAAAAAGATGGTCAAATACAAGGATATGTCACAATAACATTTAAAAAAGGTAATGAAGATAATTTCTTAATAAACAATCTGCACGTAAATCAGCTCATCTATGAAAATAGAGAAGCTATGCTAGAATTATTTACTTTTTTAAATTCTCAATCTGATCAAATATCAAGAATTATTATTGATACTCATGATGAAAATTTTCATTTTCTACTCAATGATGTACGTGATGATTCTAATATACTCATTCCTCATGTATTTCATGGAAGCAATCACCAAGGAGTAGGTACTATGTATAGAGTGGTTGATGTAGAAAAAGTTTTTGAAGTATTGTCATCTCATAATTTCAACAATGCAAGCTGTAAATTATGCTTAGACATCAAGGACTCTTTCATGCCGCATAATAATAAAAAATATTATATTGAATTCAATAATGGTTTAGCAACAATAAATAATAACACAAATTATGATGTAAGAATATCAATGGACATTGCAGAATTTGCCTCTTTAATAACAGGAACAATAAATTTTGAAACTCTTTATCATTATAATCTGGCAGATATCTCTGATACTAGCTACTTAGATGTTGTTGACAACATATTTAGAGTAAAACATAAACCTGCATGCTTAACAGCTTTTTAGTCTAAGTTGTAAAAAATACCAATATAGTTACTAGGGAACCATCAAAGATTATACACATATTGAAAAAACTATATGATAACGTGTTGAGATGGTTCCCCTCACCAAAAACTTTTGAGTCAAACTAATAATAGTCATCCACATTTTTTTATTTTTATTTTTGTTTTTGTTTCGCAACTAACTAATTAATTACAAATCCAACATCATCTTATTGACGGCAGAAATATACGCTTTAACACTAGCTTCAATTACATCTGTGCTAAGTCCTCTTCCTGTATAAACATTTGAATGATAGATTATTTTTACAATTACTTCACCTTGAGCATCTTTTCCTTCCGTAATTGAATTAAGGCTATAACTTTCTAATGCTAATTTTTTAGCAACAATTTTTTCTATAGCTTTGAAAGCTGCATCTATTGGTCCATCTCCAGTAGCAGATTCTTCTATTATTTTTGAATCTTTCTTTAATGCTATAGTCGCTGTTGCAGAAATCGTATTTCCGCTATTTATAACAAATCTTTCAAGCTGATAAACCTTAGGAATTTCTACAACCTTACCTGCAATTAATGCTTCTATATCTTTATTAAAAACATTCTTCTTTTTATCTGCTAGATTTTTAAACTGTCTAAATGTTTTAGATATTTCTTCTTGAGATAAGCTATATCCTAAACTCTTAACTCTTTCTCCAAATGCATGTTTTCCAGAATGTTTACCTAAGACCATCTTATTAGTGTTAAGTCCAACAGACTCTGGCGTCATAATTTCATAAGTACTTTTTTCTTCTAGTACTCCATGTTGATGTATACCTGACTCATGAGCAAAAGCATTTTCTCCAACAATTGACTTATTTGGCTGCACTTGAACTCCTGTAATAGTGCTTAATAGTTTACTAGTTCTCACTATCTGTTTTGTATTAATATTACAGCGTTTATTATAAAAATCCTTTCTAGTATATAATGCCATCACTATTTCCTCTAGAGCTGCATTTCCTGCTCTTTCTCCTATCCCATTAATTGTACACTCTAGTTGCACAGCTCCTGCGTTTACTGCTGACAATGTATTGGAAACAGCCATACCCAAATCATCATGGCAATGCACTGAAATTTCTGCTTTATCAGAATTAGACATATTAGTTTTAATAGTATTAATAAAATCATAAAATTCATTTGGAGTAGTATATCCAACAGTATCCGGAATGTTGATTACAGTAGCTCCAACTTTTATGACTTCTTCATATATCTTAGCCAAAAACATTGGATTACTTCTAGTTGCATCTTCAGCGGAAAATTCAATATCCTCACAATATTTTTTTGCATATTTCACCATTGCTACAGCTTGTCTTATTACATCTTCCGGCTGCATCTTTAACTTGTATTTCATGTGTATATCTGATGTTGCTATAAAAGTGTGTATTCTTGGTTTTTTAGCATATTTGACGGCTTCCCATGCATAATCTATGTCCTTTTCTACAGCTCTTGCCAAACTCGCTACAGTACTTTTTTTAACAGTTTTAGCCACCTCTTTAACAGATTGAAAATCTCCTTTAGAAGCTATGGCAAAGCCAGCTTCAATTATATCTACACCTAAAGCTTCTAGTTGTTTAGCCATTTGTATTTTCTCATATAAATTCATACTACATCCAGGGGATTGCTCCCCATCACGTAATGTTGTATCAAATATTTTTATCATAATATTAATCCCCCTTTTAATTATTAATCATAGTTAATTGCAAAACTCTACACTATGCATAAATTCAATGTTTATATGCTATGATGTAATTAAGTTTCCCCCATATGTTAGTTGTAAAAACTACCAATATAGTTACTAGGGAACCATCTCATGTTTCTTTGAAAGCGTGACTTCAAGAGTTCGTTTCTTCATCGCTCTCACTTAAATAAATAAGTAGCTCTCTACTCACTACGTTCCTAGCAGTAAGTGATTCACTCAAAATCATAGATTTTGGTTCTCTACTCAAAACGGGCTCTTGTCGGAACCGTCAAAGATTATGAGCTGGTCCCCTCACCCAAAACTTATGAGCTAAAACATTAAAAGTTATCCACATTTTTTAATTTGCATTTTGCAACTACCTAATTATTAATCACAATCCACATATTAGAATCTATTTTAAATATAACTCCTACTCACTTCGTTCATAGCAGTAAGCGATTTACTCCAAATCAAGATTTATATTCTCTGCTTAAATACAAAAAACTCATCCTTCACAACAAAGGACGAGTATAATTTCCCGCGGTACCACCTTAATAGCTAATGTATAAATACAATAGCCTCTCATTTAAAGATTCTATCAAACCCCAGCCAAATAATGGTGGCTTACCAGAAACTCTTACTATATATTTCAGAGCTTCAGCTCAGGAGTGAGTAGTATTTTAACCACAATATCGATTTTCACCAGCCATCGATTCTCTGTATTTGCTAACGTAAAACACGCTCTCCATCACAGCTTTTTTGTATATTGCATTGAATTCTATCAGATAAAATTCTCAATGTCAAGCATCTTTTCACTTAATTTGATTGAATTTTTTGATTAAATGAAATTTTTTGAATATTCATCATTTTTACTTGACATTAAATTTTCAGCTTGTTATAATCATGAATAATTAATCACCCACATAATTAAAAATCCATGCTATGACAGAGACAATTATTTTAATAATGGTAAGTTGTAGAGAGTCGGTGTTTGCTGAAAACCGATACTACCATAAAATAAACTCACTCTCGAGCAGTATTCTTGAAGTATTAAATATACTAGAGAATAACGGTTAGCTTCGTTATAAAGCTTTTATTATCAAACTATTGAGAGGTGTCTTTATTGACACAATTAAGGTGGTACCGCGTGCAATGCTCGTCCTTGAATATTATATTCAAGGGCTTTTTTGTTATATAAAAAAATTCTAAGCAATTTTAGTTGCTTAAATAATATTAGGAGGTATTATATATGTCAATGACTATGACTCAAAAGATACTAGCAAAACATGCTAATTTAAAACAAGTTAAACCAGGGCAATTCATTAGGGCAAATTTAGATTTAGTTTTAGGAAATGATATTACTACTCCAGTTGCAATAAAAGAATTTATCAAAATGAATGTCGATAAAGTTTTTGATAAAAACAAAGTTGCTATAGTTCCTGATCATTTTACACCAAATAAAGATATTAAAACTGCTACTCAATGTAAAATGGTTAGAGAATTTGCCTACAATAAAGAAATTAAGAACTATTTTGAAATAGGACAAATGGGTATAGAACATGCATTAATCCCTGAAAAAGGATTGGCGGTGCCTGGTGATGTAATTATAGGTGCTGATTCACATACTTGTACCTATGGAGCTTTAGGAGCATTTTCTACAGGTATTGGTAGTACTGATATGGCTGCGGGTATGGCTACAGGTAAATGTTGGTTTAAAGTTCCGAGTGCTATTAAATTTAATATAGTTGGAAGCTTAAATCCTTGGGTTAGCGGTAAAGATGTAATTCTTAGTATCATTGGAAAAATAGGCGTCGCTGGAGCATTGTATAAATCAATGGAATTCGTTGGTGAAGGATTAAAGAATCTAAATATTGATGATAGATTTACTATAGCTAATATGGCAATTGAAGCTGGTGCTAAAAATGGAATTTTTCTTGTTGATGATATTACACTCGATTATGTTAAAAATCACTCAAGTAAGGAGTATACTATTTTTACACCAGATGAAAATGCAGATTACGATGAAATCTACGATATTAATTTAAATGATATAAAACCAACCATTGCTTTTCCTCATCTACCAGATAATACTTATACAGTTGATGAAATAGATGAAGTGAAAATAGATCAAGTTGTCATCGGATCATGTACAAATGGTAGGATTAGCGATTTAAGAACTGCTGCCAAGATATTAGAAGGTAGAAAAGTATCAAAAAAAATCAGGACTATCATATTCCCTGCTACACAAAGCATATATTTACAAGCAATCAAAGAAGGTTTAATCGAAATATTCATAAAAGCAGGTGCTGTTGTTAGTACTCCAACATGCGGTCCATGCTTAGGTGGACACATGGGTATATTAGCAGAAGGTGAACGAGCAGTAGCTACAACTAACCGTAATTTCGTCGGAAGGATGGGACATCCCAAATCAGAGGTGTATTTATCTAGTCCAGCAGTTGCTGCTGCTTCAGCTATAACAGGAAAATTAACTAATCCACAAGAATTATAGGAGGTATAACATGAAAAAAAGAGGTAATGTTTTTAAATATGGTATTAATGTAGATACTGATGTAATTATTCCAGCAAGATATTTAAGTACTTCAGACCCTAAAGAATTGGCAAAACACTGCATGGAAGACATGGATAATACCTTTGCTACTTCTGTTAAAAAAGATGACATAATAGTAGCAGGGCATAATTTTGGATGTGGTTCTTCTAGAGAACATGCACCTATTTCTATAAAAGCAGCTGGAGTTTCTTGTGTTATTGCAGCTAGCTTTGCACGAATATTTTATAGAAATTCTTTTAATATTGGTCTTCCAATTTTTGAATGTGAGGCTGCTGCAAATGATATTGATGCAGGAGATGTCATAGAAGTTGATTTCACAACAGGTAAGATTAGCAATTTGAGCAAAAATGTTATATATGATACTCAACCTCTTCCTGAATTCATGCAAAAAATAATAAATGATGAAGGTCTTATAAATCATATATCAAAAACCCACAAAAAATAATGAAAGAAGGAAAAAACTATGACTTACAATATAGCTGTGTTACCCGGAGATGGCATAGGTCCAGAAGTTACAAATCAAGCTGTTCAAATATTAAAGGAAATAGGTAAAATATTTAATCATAAATTTAATTTTACTGAAGGTTTAATAGGTGGTATAGCATGTGATAAAAAACAAATACCACTTCCCTTGGAAACCATAGAATTATGTAAAAAAAGTGATGCCGTACTATTAGGTGCTGTTGGTGGACCAAAATGGGACAAACTAGATGGAGAAAATCGTCCAGAAACAGGTTTGCTTAAAATTAGAAAAGAATTAAATTTATACGCAAATATTAGACCTGCTTTTATGTATACAGCATTAAAGAAAGCTTGTCCATTAAAAAATGAAATAATCAAAGATGGCTTTAATATTTGCATTGTACGTGAATTAACAGGAGGTATTTATTTTGGCAATAGAGGTGAATTATATTGCAAACACGGTAAAGCTGCTTATGATACTGAAAGCTACAATGAAAAAGAAATAACCAGAATCGCTAAAACAGCCTTTGAAACTGCAAGAAAAAGAAACAAAATCGTGACAAGCGTTGATAAAATGAATGTACTTGCAACATCACGTTTATGGAGAAAAATAGTGGAGTCTATTTCTAACGATTATCCAGATGTTACTTTAAATCATATGCTCGTAGATAATGCTGCAATGCAATTAATATGTAATCCACATCAATTTGATGTAATACTTACATCAAATATGTTTGGTGATATATTATCTGATGAAGCAAGTGTTTTAACAGGTTCTATTGGTATGCTGCCATCAGCAAGCCTTTCAGATGAAAGCTTTGGGTTATATGAACCTAGTCATGGTTCTGCTCCTGATATAGCAGGTAAAAATATTGCTAATCCACTAGCTACAATACTTTCTGTAGCAATGATGCTAAAGTATTCTTTCAATTTGAGCAAAGAAGCTGAATGTATCGAAGCGTCAGTTAAAACAGTTTTAGATGAAGGTTATAGAACTAAGGATGTTTATAGTGAAGGTACTAAATTAGTTAACACTGAAGAAATGGGTAGTTTAGTAATTAAAAATTTGAGAACAAACAACCTATAGCCGCGTTAATAGGTTACTCATATATATTTCTTATTGCCATCCTTTGGAAGTCACGTAACCTATTACTTTTTGATTCAGCGATATAAGAGATTTTCCTTACTCGGAGAAGTACGTATTTTTTAAATTTTTATAAGGTTAAAATACGCACTTCAATGTCGTTTACGAAAAATCTCTTACCCGCTTCTATATACTTTTTGGTATTATCTTTATTGTCAAGCGTTGTAAGAATTTCAATGTAATAAAATAGTTATATTTCACAACTCATTGGCATAGGAAATCTCTAAGAATCTTCTACGGTTCCGACAAAAGCTTGTTTCTTTTGATTGTAAAAGTGTTGAAGAAACAAGCTTTTGAAGTCACCTTCCGAAGAAACCTTAGAGATTTCCTAGTTACCTATTGATTATAATTTTATTTAGCCGTTAGTTAGGGTTAATTTTCGATTGTTATAATATCCTATTTGTAAAATGTATCCATATCTTAACCTTACAAAGCACTACTATAACAAAACCTTCGAAGCTCCATCCCTAATAACACCCCAAACACATACTCTAATAACTATTACAACCAATAAATTAACTAGGCGAGTATCTGAGGTTTCTTTGTGGGTAAATTCAACAGGCAGTTTTATCATCGCTTTTACACCATTAATAAAACTGCCTGTTGTCTGAACCAAGCAAAGATTCTCAGATACTTGCCATCTCCATTAGGTAGTGAACCAACAATATGTATTGCTACTACACTTACAAAGCTTTACCCTAAAAAAGTACAACCAATAAAACTAATAGAAGCTACATAACATCTGCTGTACACGACCTTGAAGTCTGTGTTTCAACAGCTCTAATATAATCAAGAAACACAGACTTCTCCGAGTCAGGCAGATGTTTTGTAATGCTTCTTTCCAAAAAGCTTCAAGCTAAATATCTTCGAAGCTTCAACCCTAGCAAGACGCAAAACTCCTACTACAATAACTATTACAACCAATAATATAATCATTTACTTATTTCCCTTTTAAACTAATTATTTTTATGATAGAATGTGATGATATATTTAATAAGGAGAGTTTAAAATGTTAACTATCATAAAAAAATTTAAAAGCAATTATTTTTCATTTTATTTTACTTTAGCTGTATTCTTTGGATTTACTATACCCTATTTAAATAGTCTTGGTTATAACAATACTCAAACGGGCTTTTTGATGTCTATTTTATATTTTTCAGGTATTATAGGTCAATTTGTTACTGGCTATATATGTGATTTAAAATCTACTATAAAAAAAGTATTTATACCATGTATGATTTTATTAGCATTGTCTATATGTATTTTTTTTGAATTTAGCAACATTTATATATTAATGATCTTAATTGGATTTATCGGCTTTTTTCAAACATCTGTTTTATCATTAATAGATTGCTGGGTTATAGAAAGCCATAATACTATAAGAAATACATTTGGACCTATTAGAGCATATGGATCTATAGGCTGGGGGTTGTCAAATCTTATTACTGGTAAACTCATTGACCTTTATGGTTGGTGGATAATTAAACCCTTATTTATATCTTCTTTGATTATTCATTTAATAATTTGTTGTTTTATAAAAGATTCTAAACAAGCAGTCCATAATCCTACTGATAAACTTAATATATCTAGTTTATCAAGTTTGCTTAGAAACAAAAAATACATTTTATTAGTTTTTATTTTCTTTTTGCTTTATTTTTCATTCCATGCAGTTAGCTTGTTTTCAATAATTTTGCTAACAAATTTTGGTGGCACAAAAGCAGAAATAGGTTTGTATTGGATGGTATTAGCTTTTAGTGAAGTTCCTATATTGATAGGTGCTAAAAAACTTACCTCTAAGATAAATTTACAGAAGCTTTTAATTATATCCGCAATTTTCTTTGCACTAAGAAACTTTCTAACAATTTATGCAAATAGTGTTTTATTTATCATATGTTTATCAATATTACAAATGCCATCTTTTAGTATATTGGTTTTTATTTCAAAGTACCTAGTAGATGAAATTAGTCCTCAACACATAAAAACCTCCTCTCAAACAATAGCTGTTGCAGCATCATCTAGTTTAGCAGGCTTATTAAGCTATAACATCTCAGGTTATTTAGGTGATAATATAGGTATAAAGTCAACACTAGCATTATCTACAGGATTAACTATTATTGCAATAATATTAAGTTTTGGCTATTTATCAATGAAGAAGCCTAAAATTAATTAAAATATAAAAAACACATAGATTAAAGTTACCTATGTGTTCTTTTATTTACTCACAACCATAATTACTTAATATTTTCTTTATTTCACCTGATTCTTCCATATGTTTATACTCCTGTTCAAACACTTGTATTATATCGGCATTTTTACTATTCTTGGCAACACCTAACCTATGCTCACTAGTACTACTTGCTTTAAATTTAAATGGGTGTATTTTTATATCTTCTGAGATACTAAATAAATCAGAATAAAAGTTTGCCGTGTATTCATTCATAACTATACAATCAATTTGATTTTTTATAAGTTTTTTAAATAGATTCTTTTCATTTAAACTATATTCTTTGCTTACTCTACTATCTTCATCAAATGTTTTATTATAACTATAGCCATCAATAACTCCTACATTATAAGAACACAAATCTTCATAACTGTTTATATTACAATTGTTATTTATGCTCAAAATAATATCATCTCCGCCATCTCTATAAGCAAAACTAAAATCCATAAATGCTTTTCTTTCTTCATCAAGACTAATTGAACTAATCAAATCAACCTTATTTTCTTTTATTAGTTTTAAGCTATTTTCCCAATCAGTATAAATTATTTTTAACTTAATGTTTTTTCTACCAAATATTTTATTTAATACGTCAATATCTATTCCTACAACTTCTTTCTTTTTATCATCATAATACGTAAATGGAGGATATGGTGTTGCAGCTATATTAACGCATTTTTCATCACTATCTACTATATTATCTAACTCTGACATGATTTTCTGATTATACTTAAATATTTCCTTAATGTTTTCATTTATAGTATTTATATCTCTTGTTTCTTCTTCAGTAGCGTCATTAATATCAGTTGTTGAAGTTGTAATACTTTCTACATTACTTGTTATTTCATTAATTACCTCTTTAATATTTGAGAATTCATCTACTAATCCCTTTAATTCTTCGTCGTATTCTTTAGTAGTTTTATTTAAATTATTTACTACATAAGCAGTCTTATCAAGTGAATCGACAGATTGTTTAAGATTAATTGACTCATTTTGTATTTTTTCTACTACTGTATTCATTGACTGTTTCATATCTTTAGCCGACTTACTTATATTTTGTAAGAGTTCTCTAATTCTTAATGTAAATTCTTCAGTTTGTCCTGATAATTTCTTTATCTCATCTGCTACTACTGCAAAACCCCTACCACTTTCTCCACTTCTAGCTGCTTCAATAGCTGCATTCAAAGCTAACAAACTAGTTTGTTCTGATAAACCTTCTATGGATTTAATAAAATCATTAACCTCAGAAGTTTTTTCTTCTAAAAAATCTACTTGAAGCTTATACGCATTAACTTCTTCATTTAATTGATTAAAGCTATCTAAACATTTTGTTATTTCCAGTGTACTATTAACTATAATATTTTTGCTATTATTAGTTTCTGTCAGTACGTTACTAAAATGTTTTTTAGAAGACAAAAAATTCTCATATACTTTTTTAATAAATTCATTAATAGAAAACATACTTGTAGTTTGATTTTGCATACCTGCTGAAACTTGATCCATATGTGATGTTATTTCCTTCATCTCGGTTGTAATATCTTCTGTTATAAAATTACAATTCCATATACTCATAGAACTTTTGTTTACAAGTAATTTCATGCTAGCTACAAAATATTTTTGAGCTTCAAGCATTTTTTTAAGACTCTTATCAACTCCATTATTGGAAATTAGATTAATATTGTAATTTCCATTGCTAATATCCTCAAAATACTTAATTAACTTTTTCTTTTGATTATTGTGCTTAATAATTCTATAAATAATAAATATAGATTCTACCACTATTATAGAAACTAAAGCCTTTATTAGCATAGAATAACCCCCTTTTATAAATAAGGTTTGACATAATATTCTATTTTCCTTCTAAAACTAATGTTTTCTGAATTTTAATCATTATTTTATTTGTTTTTCATTAGATATTGCTAAAAAGTATTAAAACCACCGTTACATTTAAGTTTTCTAATTTTTAGGTTTTGGTACTTCTTTTTTATCTTTATTAAGAAAGCTTTTTGTCCATTGAAGATTATTTTGTTCTGTCTTTTTATTTTCTTTTAACATCTTCTGCCACTCTTCATCTGTCAATCTTTTATCAGACAAAAATTCATTATAACTAAAAACTGCTCCTCTGGTTAAATAAAGTTTTCCACCAATAGGTACAACTACATAAATCTCATATGCAGGTCCTACTCCAACTTCTAGATAATGTCCAAATCGAACTGTATGGACATCTGCAATACAGGCCATATTTTTATCAGTTTCTGAGGTTATTTCAAACCACCTACAATTTCCCTCAGCAAAAGAACTAGTTAAATACTCTAACCAACCGCCATATGTTAATATCTTATAATTTTCATCTTCTGTTAATTCTTCATTTTTAAGCTCTTTTATTGAACAATTTATTAAGAATTCTAATAGTTCTTCAAATTCTTCTAGTTTTTGTTTCATATCTTCAGTTAGTATATTTCTAGCTTTTAAATTTTCTTTTGAATACTTTGTAAGCCATAAAAGTCTATTATATACATCTATATTTGGCTCTACATAGTGTTTTGGAGTTATATCATAACCGTCTCCACACTCAGCTCCGCTTTGTTTCCCATATAATATAGTATCATGTTTCAATTCCGCCCAACTACTCATAGCTGTTGTTAATGATTTATCTTTCCAAGCAGTATTAGTCATAAATGAAGGATATCCTTCACTAAATTCTTCAAATAATCCTTTCAATGTCCATATCCAGCCGTAGTACATGTTTGACTTCCATTTATCTTCTTTTATTTCGTCAAATTTCTTCTTTGTTTCTTTGAATTTTTTAGAATAATCTTCCCATTTTTCATCTTCTTTATTTATGTTTATCTGTATATCATAAGCTCTATCACAGCCCAATACTCCCATAACATCAATTGCTGATGGTATTGGTCTGAATTTAGGATTTACAAGTCTTTGCATTATTTCTGAATCAGGTACATATCTTTGTCCCATGAATCTGAATTGTTTTCCTACAGGTATTGTACTGCCTGTAAACTGAGGAACTATTTGAGGTTCAGGCAATTTTTCTGCTTCCTTATATACAATATCAAGCTTATCTTCATCAGCTAATGTATTAATATCAGGATTTTCTCCATAAGCTTTTATCAACAAATTCTTATAATCATATATACTTAAATCATCAGATGAACCTACATAAAAATTCGTTATGTCATATATATTTTCCCATAACTCTATATCTTTTGTTTCTTCATCATTTAAAAACATACAGTATGTAATAAGTAATGCTTGAAGAGTTTGGTCTACACTTTTCTTTTTTTGACCGTCTTTTTCTATGATGTATAACGGAAGTGGTGCCTGACCATACCACATCATAGCTTTAAAATATTTTTTTAATTCACTACTTCTAGTATAATGCCCTCTTGGCTCATATTGGCTGTAATCTAATTCATAAGGGAATATACAAGAATCTTTAAAGCCTTCTTTCTTTTCAATAAGATCATATTCTTGTTTTGCTAAATTTAAAGCATCTTCTGGTATATCTGTTGGTATTTCTTTATCTAATAGCATCCATGCAACAGTAAAATATGAAATATTTCTAAGCAATGCCTTTTTTACAGTTTCGTTTTCTGTCTGTCTATATAAATATTGAGATTTGTCGAGCATATCCTTAGTTAATGTATCTAAAGAATCTAAAAATTTTTCACTTTCTAGCTTTCTTAATGAATAACTATAAAAAACATGATATACCTGTAAAACAGAATCTGTAGTAATAAAACTTGGTATTTTATTATATTGGTTATATTCGTATATATAAAAAAGCTGGTCTTCATTTGTAGGAGTTACAACAAAACCATTTTTAGATAATAACTCCATCTGTCCTTTAGTAAAATTACCAAATTGTTTTAGATTTTCAACATTTGATAAATCAGCTTTTACTTCATATGGCTTAACTAATGCTTTAAAATTTGGTACTTGGTAAGGAACATCTATGGTATTTCTTGCAGGTTCATTCTTAAAGCTTAATTTGTACTGAGAAGCTACACATTTTATTTCATTATCCTCTTTAGTATTCTTATCATTATCACCTGATAAATTTTCATTACTTACATTTTCGGCAGGTTCAGTAAGCTTAACCTCTTGGTTTTTGCAGCCTATTGCTCCTAATGTAATTGCTGTAATATAAACAATACACACTAACATAGCTATACATCTTCTCTTTAACATATTTTCCCTCCTCATTTTTCTAAATAAATATTTAAATTATCAAAATCATATACCATGATAATCTCTTCAATTTTATTGTTATTACTAATAGTCGCTTCAAATGTATTTGCTTCTCTACTTATTTTTTCAATAGATAAAATATCATCAAATGCTTCACTTTGAACTTTCCCCTCAAACCCAAAGCCTATCCAATCATATGTATTAATCACCTTTTTTCCATTTTGAAGTAACTCAATTGCTACAATTTCATCCTTTCCATCTTCATCAATATCAACAAATATATAATCATCAAAAGGTTTTGATAACCTTGACCCACGCCATTTAGCATATAATCTGTTACCCTCCCAACTATAAATAAATGGTCGTTTTGCCATAATAGGATGAAATTTTGTTTTTTTATAAACTCCAATTGATATCTCTTTTACTCCATCACCTTCAACATCACAAGCTTGTACCTTCCATGGTTTTATAGACGAGAAATCTTCACTATATATTTCTTTAAGTCCACTATTACATGAAAATATCTTCACTTCCTTACCATCCACTTGAGATTTTTCAGCAGTAAGTACAATTATTTCATCATTACCATCATCATTTAAATCTATAACATCATAACTTATTATAGTTTCTTCATCACCTACTATAGACATTTCGTTTATAAGCTTTTTATTATCTGAATATATCTGTATTGTGTTGTTTTTTATACTCATTAATAAATGCTTATCACCTTCAACAAATAATCGTGTATATTCACTATTTTTTAAAGTATTATTCTTATAAAAATAGTACCCTAACAAAAACACACTACTAACAATAAATATAATTATTATATATTTAATATATCTTTTCATTTTTGCCCCCAAAATTTATAACAACTCATAATCTTTATTATCAACGTATACATTTTATCATATTTTATTGATATTTACATTATTTGCATTAATAAATTAATCCAGATTATTCCTAGAAAATTGAATACTTTCTTTAATAAATCTCATTATACTAATGAGTAAGCGATTTACATAAAATCACAGAATATTTTCATGTCTATAATTATTCATGTAATCTGGTTAGTTATTTATATAAAATTAGTTAATAATAAAATTTTGTTATAACATCAAAAATCCCCATATAGTTATGTATATAGGGATTTTTAATATTTGTCGCTACTTATAAGCGAATGTACAAACACCTTATCTGCAGGTGTAAATTTATAGTCTCTTAATTCATTTTTTAGAACCCATTTTATTTCTTCATGCTCGTTTATTTTGATTATACTATCTTTCTTCATATTTGCTGTATATGCTATCAATTTTATAGTATCATTCTTTGATGTTCCAAAGTATTTGAAGTTTATGATATTAATACTCAACTCTTCTTTGATTTCTCTTTTAAGAGCATCTTGATATGTTTCACCAATTTCTACCTTGCCACCAGGGAATTCCCACAAACCTCCAAACGATTTATTTCTGTTTCTCCTAGCAATCAAAATTCTATTATCATGACTTATTATAGCAGCAACCACAGTAATCATATATACTCTCCTTTTTTATAATAATAAAGTTTTTTATTATATATATTTTCTATTATTTACATTAGATCGCTGTATTATCATAAAGATAAATTTTAACTAATAATTACTAATATTTTTTTGATATCCATCAATGTATTTTCTATGTTATCGGAACAAAATAATAATAAATACTAGTTTTTGAAAGTAAATTTTCAACGTTATATGAATAATCAAAGATAATACCTATTTGGAGATGTTTAATTATGATAAAGAAGCTTTATTTATTATTGTTTATATTATTACTTTTTACTACAAGCTGCAATCAAACAGATACAAATGAAAAAAGTATGGAAAATACTATCAATATCAAAGGTTTTTTTTGTTCATACGAAAATGAATTGATAGATTTAAGAATTGACTTGCCAAGAAAGCACAAAGGAAGTTATACTCTTAAAAATTTAAAATATGATTATAAATTAAAATGGTTAACTACCAATTTATTGTTTGATGATGTTCTCCAAATGATATTTAAAATCGATACACCAGGTACTTATATTTATAATGATTTTTTAACAAAAATCAACAATGATATATACAGCATTAGCACAAAAGATTTAATTTTTGAAATCTTAGTTGACAAAAACTTATCTGAAAACAAAATAGCAAGAATAGTAGATACACAAGAAATAATAAAATTAGAAAAATCAATTTTGGAAAATGACAATTATCATGCTTTAGTAAGAAATATATCAGATGAAACTGTGTATATATCAGATGTTGTAATCGGAAATGATGTCTTTGATAAAATAAGCATAGCTTACTCTAAAAATGGTATTGATTATTCTTATATTAATAAAGATATAGAAATTCTACCAAACGGAAAATGTTTTATTCGTGTTAATTTTTTACTTAATGATGAACATGGATACTTCATATTAAAACCATATATAGTATTTTCTCAAGGCTATAATTTTTATACAAAACCTTTACAAGCTAAAAGTATTTCATTATAATCATTAATCTTTTGTACAATCTGAATATAACTTAATAGAAAGCCTAAGTTTAGATTACTACTTAACTTAGGCTTTTATAAATCTACTTATTTCTAAGCATAACTTCTAGAACAAATCTTGTTATGTCTATTAATGATTGAACTTTTATATATTCACCTAAAGTATGTGGCTTCTGCATGCCTGTAGCTATATTTATAGCTGTTAATCCCTTTGTATTATAATTATTAGCATCACTACCTCCACCTGATGAGGTTAGTATTGCTTGAATTCCTAGTTTTTCATACACTCCTTCTGCCATTTTTACAAGTGCATCCTCTTTATCTATATTATAAGCTTTATAATTATTTATTATTTCATATTCAAGCTCAGCTCCATATTTATTTACAGCATCCTCAAAACATTTAACCATATGCTGAGTTTGAACCTTTAATTTTTCATTATCTAAACTTCTGGCTTCTGCTACAACTTCTACTTCAGGACAAACAATATTTGTAGCTACGCCACCATTAAATTTGCCTATATTAGCAGTTGTTTCTTCATCAATCCTTAACAGTTTCATATTTGAAATTGCCTCAGCAGCTACCATAATAGCACTTATACCGTTTTCAGGTGATCCTCCTGCGTGTGATGGCTTACCTTTAACTTTAAATGTCATCTTATTATGTGAAGGAGCATTGATAATTATTTTACCAACATCACCACTACTATCTAATACTAATACTCTCTTAGATTTTAATTTGTCATATTCTACATTTTTAGATCCTTTAAGACCGTCCTCTTCAGAGATAGTTAAAATAATTTCAACTGGACCACAAGGCAAATTATTTTCTTTAATAACTTTTAATGCTTCTATTAAAGCTACTATGCCAGATTTGTCATCACCAGCTAATATTGTATCTGTTTTACTTGTTATAACGCCATTTTCAATAATTGGTTCAATACCAACACCCGGTTTAACCGTATCCATATGACAACTAAAAATCAATGGTTCAATATCCTTAGAGCCTTCCATGTATGCATTAACATTGTTTCCATTTGAACCTATTTTTTCTCCTGCATTATCAGTCCATACATCCATACCTAAGCTTTTTAATTCTTTTACCATTAGATCACTAAATCTTCCTTCATTTAAACTCTCACTGTCAACTTTCACATAATCAATAAAAGTATTTATTAACCTTTCCTTATTTATCATTACAGAATCCCCCTTATTATTACTCTATTAATTCATATACATTTTATATTTTTTTAATCCCAACTACAACCCCTAAAATGAAAGTAAATAAATCGCTAAAATCATACTTTGGAGGCGACTTTCTAATAACTTCTACTCAATAACTCCATAGATAAAGAGCTATCTCAAAATGTTTATGAGACAGCTCTTTAGGGGGGTGTTGCAAATGTAATTATAGGAGTTTTTATTTATAACATTATAGGTGATCCTGGTCCTAATGGTAATCCTAAGAAATACCAAGCTACAATTAGAATTGACCAGAATATAAAGAAAGCTATGGAATAAGGTAACATATTTGCTATCAAAGTACCCATTCCTATATTTTTGTCATATTTCTTTGCAAAAGCTACGAGAATTGCAAAGTATGGTAATAAAGGAGTTATGACATTTGTTATAGAATCACCTATTCTGTAAGCCATTTGTGTTAATGCAGGATGGAAACCTAAAAACATAAACATTGGTACAAAAATCGGACTCAATATCGCCCATTTTGCTGAACAACTTCCTACAAATATATTTATAATACCTGAAATAATGATAAACAACACTAACAATACAGGTGTTGGAGCTCCTATTGCTTTTAAGAAATCTGCACCTTTAATAGCCATTATAATACCTAAATTTGACCAATTAAAATAATTAATAAACTGTGCAATAACGAATGATAATACAATATAAGGACCCATTTCCGACATTGCCTGTCCAAGAATACTTACTACATCTTTATCACTTTTAATTTTTCCCGAAACTTTACCAAAGGTATAACCTGGTATAAAGAATAACAACGTTATAAGCACTACTAAACTTTTCATCATAGGTGAGCTAAAAGACAATAAAGATCCGGTCTCAGGCTCTCTTAATAATCCATTGCTAGGAATTGCCAATGCTAATATTACTCCAATGAAAACTAATGTAGCTATTCCAGCAGCTTTTAAACCTTTAACTTCTTTGTCTGTAACTTCTTCTACCTTTTCAATATTATAATCACCCATACCCATTCTTGGGGCAACAACCTTTACAGTGACCCACGTTGCAACAAATGTTAAAATAAAAGTTGATACAATTAGAAAATACCAGTTACAAGCAGGGTTAACTCCAAAACTTGGATCAACCATTTCAGCAGCTTTTTGAGTAAAACCTACTACCAAAACGTCTAATGAATTAACAATTAAATTTGCACTAAATCCTCCTGCCACTGCTGCATATGCTGCCATCATACCTACAATTGGATTCATACCTACTGCTGCAAACAACATAGCTGCTAGTGGCGGCATTACTATAAAACCTGTATCTGCTGCTGCATTAGCCATAATAGAAGTAAAAATAACTATAATAACAACCTTAGAACCTTTTACATTTCCAAGAGTTTTTCTAAGTAAAGCTGAAAATAGTCCTGTTTTTTCTGCTAATCCAACACCTAATATACATGTTAATACTAGTCCTAATGGTGGAAATCCAGCAAAATTTCCTACCGCATTCATTAACATCTTTTGTATTCCTGATTTAGAGAATAAATTAACTACTTTTATTGTCTCTTTTGTCAGTGGATGAACCGCTGATATTCCTGATAATGAACCTACTAATGATATTAGCACTGCAAATCCTGCTAACCATACGAATAATGTCAATGGTTCAGGAAGTTTGTTACCTGCTTTTTCAATAAAATCTAGGAACTTATCAAATCCACTCCGCTTCTTTTTTGGTGTAACACTATTGGTATTTTTCATTTTACTCCTCCTCTTTTAGTGTTTTAAATAGCCTGAAAATTCTGAATATATTAAATATAATAATTCCTAATCTTTTACTATTTTATATAAGATTGATTATTCATTTAATTCAAATAATCTAGTTTAAATATATACTTAACAGAAAATTTAGATACAAATCCTAACCCTATTTTTAGAGCATATTATAACTATTTGTTTAGATATAACATTGCTGCTTCAGCTAAAACAGCTGCTGCTTTATGAAGTATATCTTCATCTATGTTAAATTTAGGATTGTGTAATGGATTAACTAATCCTTTTTCCTCGTTGTATGTGCCAACTACAAAGAAAACACCAGGTACTTTTTGTTGGAAATAAGAAAAATCTTCTCCTCCCATTGTTGGTACAGCAAGCTCGACAACATTGTCAGTACCCAATATTTTTTGTCCTGCTTCTTTAACTAGTTTTACCATGTCATTATTATTAATTACTGGTGGATAGTATGGAATATATTCAAATTTATATGTTCCCCCATTTGCTTCTGTAATACCTTTTATTATTTGTTCCATCCATTTAGGCATTTTTTCACGCATTTCATTAGTTAATGTTCTGACTGATCCAACCATTTCAACTCTATCTGCTATAATATTATGAGCTGATCCAGCATTAAACATTGTCACTGATAATACTACCGAATCAATAGGATTAACTTTTCTGCTGACTATTGTTTGTAAAGCAGTATATACCTGGCATCCTATTGAAATAGGATCTGTACAATTATGTGGTTCAGCAGCATGACCGCCTTTTGCATATATCGTTAACTTGAACATATCTGGAGCTGCCATCATTGAATCATATTTTATACCTATCTTCCCTGATTCAACTATAGGCCAAACATGTGCACCAATTGCAGTATCTACAGCAGGATTTTCCAATGCGCCTTGCTTAATCATTCTATCAGCTCCACCTAATGTCTCTTCAGCTGGTTGAAATAGAAACTTGATATTACCATTTATTTCATCTTTGAACTGAGACAATATCATAGCAGCTCCTAATACCCATGTTGTATGAGCATCATGACCACAAGCATGCATCAAACCCTTATTTTTTGATTTATACTGTACATCATTCAATTCTTCCATTTCGAGACAATCCATATCAGCTCTTAACAACACTGTTTTCCCTGGATTTTTACCTCTTAATATTCCTATCACTCCAGTTATTCCAATATTTGTTTGAACTTCCAAACCCAGTTCTTCTAGTTTTTTTGCTACTAATTCAGATGTTCTTTTTTCTTTTAAGCCAACTTCTGGATTTGAATGAATATCTCTTCTAATAGCTACTAATTCATCTTGAATTTCTTTAGATTTTTCAATAATTTTTTGCTCAAGCATTAAATTAACCTCCCCTTTCAACTAACAATTATGTTTGTTACAAATTTTAAAAAGTTGTTACAAAATCTTAAAAAGTTGTTACATAATTATATCAGCATCAGTTAATAATATCTATGTTGTTAACAACAAATTTTTTTGCATTTTATTGTGCTAAAGTGTATAATGTCATAAAAGTAGAAAGGAATGATTAGCTTTGCATAAAAAACACAGCACTATTGACAGGTTACAAGTTATATTGGAAGCTAGCAAATTATTGAACTCAACACAAGATATAAACTACATTCTGAACTTTCTATTGAAAAAATCTATGGAAATAATTAAAAATGGAGACACAGGGGTTATATTTCTTTATAGCAAAGATCAGGGTATTTTAAAGCCAAAACTTTACATTGGCTTTCATGAAAGTATAAAATATATCAGATTATTGCCCGGTGAATCAATGACAGGATTAGCATTTAAACAACAAGAAACTGTTTTCCTCAACAAAATAGATACCATAAAAGAAACTATGTCAACTATGAGAGAACAAAATAAAATAATAGTTGACAAATCACTTAGAATTAAATCAAATGAATTAAAAAGCTCTATATGTTGTCCTTTAATGTATAGAAAGGAATGTATTGGTGTTATTGTAATAGATAATTTTGATGGACAATCAACGTTTACACAAGATGATGTAGATTTTTTAGAAGCTATTTCAGCTCAGGCGGCAGTTGCTATTATAAATGCTCAAAATTATAGACGAGAAATTGAAAACAACAAAAAATTAGAGAAATATAACAAATTATTGGAGGATGAAAAAAACAGATATCAATACTCAACAAATCTTCACAATAAATTTTCTAAGATGGTTTTAAACGGATGTTCTATTGAAGATATATTATCTGATTTAGCATCAATGATAAAAAGAGATGTCTTTGTTATTGATTTGTTTTATAACATAACTAGCTCAAATCTAAATTATTTTATAGATATAGATGTTATTCAAAAACAAGAAATTAATATTAATAAGCATTTAAATGACCACAACAAAACTCGTTGGTTTGATGAAACTAAAGACCTTTACTATTTATTCTACCCAATAATAGTGAACCTTGATACATTAGGATGGATTTGTGTAGTTTCGAAGGATTATTCTTTACCTGAAATAGATAATATCACCATTGAAAAAGGTACAACTATAATAGCATTAGAGCATTTAAAGCTTAATGAACTTAATGATTTAGAACAAACTCTTAAAGGAGATTTTTTAGATGGTCTATTAAAAAATCAAGACAAAGATTACTTGAAAAAATGCTCACAAAAATATAATTTTGATTTCAATGATAAATGCCAATTAATTATACTAGAAATATTAAAAGATAGTTCTTTTTTAAGCAGTGAAAATTGCGAAAAAATTTTTATTAGATATATGAAATATTACTATAAAACTATTGCAATAAAAACAAAACATTTTTTCTCTAATTCTATTGTTCTAATTAAAGATCAAAAAATTATAATAATATTTAAAACTGATGAATCAAGTAATAGGAAAAACATAGAATTGTTTTTAGATGAATTAAAAAATAATAATTCAATATTTTTAGATAGATATGAAAAAATAAACTTTAAAGCAGGAATTAGCAATATAATTAATAATCTAAACGAATTCAAACAGTCCTTTTATAATACTATTCAAGCTTTAAATATGGCTATAAATTCTAAGAAAAATGTCAGTTATTTATTTTATGAAGATTTAGAAATAAAAAAATTCTTGCTAAAAAATGATTCAGCAGAACTCAAAGACTTTGTAGATAGAAACTTAGGGGCATTAATTAATTATCCTAAAATATCAAAAAATGAATTTATAAAAACTCTTGAGGTATATTTGAGAAGTAATGGTAATTGGACTTATACAAAAGATTATCTTCATATACACGGTAATACTCTAAGCTACAGATTAAATAAAATAATGAATATTTTAAATATAGATCTAAATAATTATAAACAAAGATTAAAGCTACAAATAGCTTTTGAAATTCTTGATTTATTATGATAATTTTATCTATAGGAATTATACATAAAACTTCTACAGCATATAAAGATGTGTGTATAATTCCATTTAATTTTTTTGTATTTATATTGAACTCTAATCAAGTTTTGAAACTATATGATCAGCTGCCAATTTACCCATTGAAAAAGCAGCCTGAATATTATAGCCTCCTGTATCTCCATCTATATCTAATACTTCACCCACAAAATATAATCCTTCTACTATCTTAGATTCCATTGTTTTTGAATTCACTTCTTTTAAACATACTCCTCCAGCTGTTGCCATTGCTAAGTTAAAACCTTCAAGTTTTTGTACAATCATCGGATATGATAGAAGATTGTTCATTAGATTATTTCTTAATTTTTTATTTAACTCAGCACATTTTAATTCACTACTAATATTTGATATATCTAAAATTTTATCTAAAAACCTCTTAGGTAAATCAAATTTTTTGATAATTGTTTTAACAATAAGATGTCCATTTTTATTTATACTGTTCTTTAATTGGACTCTGAAATCTTCTTCATTGTCAGCTTTTACAAAATTAAATTTTAATACATCATTTTTTCTAATATACCTAGAATAATTTATTATTGCTGGACCAGATATATTTTTATGTGTTAGCAATAAATCTCCCTTCCAGTTTTTAAGCTTTTTATTATTCCTCCATAGCGACACGGGTATGTCTGTAAAAGAAACACCTGCTAAATCTTTAAAAAGATAATTCTGTACATATACGCTGGTCAAAGCAGGAGATATATCTGTTATCGTATGTCCTAATTTTTCTCCAAAACCATACCCATCTCCCGTTGATCCCGTATTTGGATATGAGTTTCCACCTGTTGCTATTATTATTATTTTAGATTTATATGTTTTATTCTCACAATTCACAACAAAACACTCATCTTCTTTAGTTATATTAGTTATCCTTGAATTATATTTCATAACTACATTTCTAAATTTACATTCATTTAATAATACATTTAAGATATCCATTGCTTTTAAACTTTGTGGAAACACTTTACCATTTTCATCAGTTATAAAGTGTATTCCTCTTTTATTAAAAAAACTTTTTAGTCTCTCACTGTTAAAATTATATAAAGCATTTTTTAAGAATCTATTGTTATCGCCATAATGCTCTAAAAAATCCTTTATATCACCTTCATGAGTTATATTACATTGACCAGCTCCTGATATTAATAATTTTCTACCAGCTGAAGCTTTTTTTTCAAGTAATAATACTCTATTATTTTTAATACTTGTATTAATTGCTGTAAATAATCCAGCCGGTCCTCCACCAATAACTATTACATCATACATATTATCACCATCTTTAAATATCGTTATATTGTATATATACATATTAATAAGAGTCTTGTCAAGACTCTTATTAATATATTTCTCTCTCTATCATCTTTTTTTATAACAACGGAAACAATTACATAGTAATTGCAACACACCGTTTCTACAAGGCGCTAGATTGCACACTGCCTGTCTTGTAAGTCTGATCGATACCCGCACCTATAAAGGTTGAAGACACTTTACGCTTTGTTATAGAATTCCTCAGCATCTACATTATGCTTCTCCATTATCTCGATAGCGCCTTTCATATCATTATTCTCTAAAGCTTCATATATTTTTTTGTGATCATTAATGCCTTTTTCCTTGTTTTCTTCAATTTTAACATAGTTTAGCACACCTATATCTAACTGTGTTTGAGTTTGCAAAGTAAGCTGTTTTATTCTTTTATTACCACAATTTTTAATTAGTATTCTATGAAATTCAACTGAATAATTTAGAAAACTCTCAAAATCGTTATTTTCATGAGCTAATATTTGTTGGTCTAGACACTTTTTTAATTCTGCTAATAATAATTTCATGTTACAGTTTTTAAAAAGCAATTCAATAACTCCTGAAAACAAAATTCTATTGACATATATTAGTTCTACTATATCTTCTGATTCAAATTTTACAACACTCGGGCCTACATTATGTATATTTTCTACAAACCCTTCCTGTTGCAATCTGTTTAATGCTTCACGTATAGGAGTCCTACTTACATTATATTTTTTTGCAATTGCTTCTATATTTATTCTTTCACCTTGCTTAAGCTGTCCATTAATTATCTGTTTTTTTAGTAAAGAATATATTTGATCTGATAGTGACATTTTTACTATAATTTCATCACTCATTACTACACCTTCTTGCATTATATATTATCCATAATTTATTATTAATATCCTAACATCATTCTTTTGAGATAGCCCAAAATTATTGATGCTTTCACTCATTTCTACAAGTAATTGTTTCACAAGAAATCATAGATTTCTGTTCTCTGCTCAGCGCAGAAATTCGTCATTTTGACTAATCCCCGAGAAGACGGTAAAAATGTTGAAATTCAAGGCATAAGCTTTATAATTGAAACTCAGACTCATTCTTCCTCTGAGTAAGCGATTCACAAGAAATCATAGATTTCTGTTCTCTACTCAGCGCAGAATTTCATCATTTTGACTAATCCCCGAGAAGACGGTAAAAATGTTGAAATTCAAGGCATTGAAATTCACACGGATATGAGCGTACTATAGTACGTGATTAGTCGTGTGACATTTCAATAACGCAGAAATTCGTCATTTTAAATCTCCCTTTCTGTATATATGTGTGGCTGCTCTACCCCTCTCAATACTCTCAAAGCACCTAAAGTCAAAGATTGTAGTTCATTTTCACCTGGTACAATTATTACAGGAGCTATAAATTTGACTCTATTACTTATCTGGCTAGTCATAAACTTTGAATGAGCTATACCTCCAGTTATTATGATAAAATCAACTTCTCCTTCTACAACAGTAGCCAATTCTCCAATACCTTTTGCAATTTGATATGCCATAGCACTATATACTAATTTTGCATTTTCATCACCATTTGCTATCTTCTTTTCAACTTCAAGAGCACTATTAGTAGATAAGTACGAAATCAAGCCACCTTTACCTCTTAATTTCTTCTTCATTTCTCTTTTCGTATACTTACCACTGTAGCACAAATCTATTAGTTTTCTACAAGGTACTCTGCCTGCTCTTTCAGGAGAAAAAGGTCCTTCATCATCCGTTATGACATCTATAACTTTACCTTTACTATGGATAGCTAATGATATTCCTCCTCCTAAATGTACTGTAATAATATTTAGATCTTTGTATTCTTTACCTTTATCATTAGCACATTTAATAGCTGCTGCTCTCATGTTTAACATATGCGTTAAGCTTTCTCTCTCTATATCTTTCATTCCTGATATTCTTGCTACATCTTCTAATTCATCAACAGCTATTGAATCATATATATATGCTGGAATATCTAATTGATTAGCTATATCATAGCTAATTATTGCAGCAAGATTTGATGCATGTTCAGCTATTGGTCTGTTTTTTAATCTTTCAACCATGGCTTCATTAATGATGTATGCACCTGATTTTACAGGAGGCAAAAGACCTCCTCTTGCAACAATTGCTGATAAATCTGATAATTTATAGCCTTCATTATTTAGCAAATCTATAATAGCATTTTTCCTAAATTCATATTGACAGCTAATCGTCTCAAACTGTTCAAGTTCTTCGCTCGAATGAACAATGTTATTAACAAAGACTTCTTTTTCATTTATATATATAGCTATTTTGGTAGATGTTGATCCAGGGTTTATGGCTAAAATTGTATAATCCTTCACTTAATCACCTCTTTATAAATTTTGGATTTTTATTACTTTTTATTACTATAGTAGGAGAAGAAAATACTTTATTTTGTTAAACTTAAAAATCTCTAAAAACTTCTAGACTACTTCCATACCTCTTTTCAAAGCTTTTATATTAATATCAATAAATTTTTCTTTAACGTTATTTCTTATAACATCTTCCCAATCAATGAAATCTAATTTCATTGATTTTATTAAAGCTCCTAATAATACTATATTCATGGTTTTAATATTTCCTATTTCTTTAGCAATTTTTGCTGCATCAATCACCAATGAATTATCAACTTTTTTAACTATTTCTTCTTTTAGCCCTTCAGGGTACTCAGCTTTACCACTAAGTATCGGTGCTGATGGCATTTGATAATCATTTAATATAACATTTCCATCTTTTTTGAGATATCGTAAATATCTATAACATTCCATTTCTTCAAATGATACAAGTATATCAGCTTCACCCAGTCCAATTATAGGAGAATATACTTTTTTACCATATCTAACTTGAGTGCTTACACTTCCCCCTCTTTGAGACATACCGTGTATTTCAGACATTTTTACATCATAATCTGCATTCATAAGACCTGTAGTCAATATTTTACTGGCCAATATTGTTCCTTGACCACCTACTCCAACTAACAATATACTTTTAGTATCCACATTTTCACCCACCTTTTACTTAATAGTATCAATTGCATTTACAGGACATACCTGCGAACAAATTTCACAACCAAGGCACATATTTTCATTTATAACAGCTTTTTTATCTTCTAAATTAAATGAAAGTGCTGGACATCCTGTACTTAAACATTTTTTACATCCAATACAAATACTTTCATTTACTTTGCATATATCAAATCTACTTCCAAACTCATTTTTTTCTTTTTCAGTTCTTCTTTTAAGTGCACATGGCCATCTGGTAATTATCACTGATGGCTCATTTAAATCTAGAGCCCAATCAAGTGCTTCTTTCATTTCATTTAGTCTTAAAGGATTTATAGTTTTGACATTTCTGATTCCTAAAGCTTTAACTATCACTTCTATATCAGCCTCTAATGTCTCTTGTCCTTGAGCAGTGATTCCTGTACCCGGGTGATCTTGATGACCTGTCATACCTGTAATTCTGTTGTCTAGTATTATTGTTACAGTATTACTTTGATTATATGCTACATCTAATAAACCTGTCATCCCTGAATGGAAAAATGTCGAGTCTCCAATAACAGAAACTACTTTTTTATCACTATTATTATTTCTATATACCTTTGCTGCGCCATGACCTGCACTTACACTTGCACCCATACATATGATTGTGTCTACCGAACTAAGTGGAGGTAGTGCACCTAAGCCATAACAACCGATATCTCCGGTTACCATGATATTTTTCCTTTTACCTAGTTCGTAAAAAACTCCCCTATGAGGACAACCTGCACATAATGTTGGTGGTCTTGGTATCAATTTGTTAGCATCTGTATCCAAGGAATCGTTTTCCTTGTCTAAGATATTTTTTCTTATGATATGAGGATTGAGTTCTCCCACATTTGGTATTTTGTCTTTACCTATACAATCAATTCCATTAGCTTTTATTTGTTCTTCAATAAAAGGTTCTAATTCTTCTATAACATATAAAGTATCCACTTCATCAGCAAAGCTTTTTATTTTATCCATTGGTAATGGATATGTAAAGCCAAGCTTTAAATATGAAACAGTATCACCAAAAACTTCTTTAGCATATTGATAAGCAACTCCTGATGAAATAACACCAATTTTTTTATCATTCCACTCAATATAGTTTAAAGGAGTTTCATTTGAAAACTTTTCTAGTTTCTTCATTCTATCTTCAACTTTTACTCTCAACTTCATAGATATAGCAGGCATTGTAGCATATTTGTTAATATTTTTTGTGTAGTTTTTTAATGGTACATTACATCTTTCATTAAGCTCTACTATACTTTTACTGTGACATACCCTTGTAGTCATTCTAATTAAAGCTATAGTATCGAATTCTTCACTTATTTTAACCGCTTCTTTTACCATTTCTTTAGCTTCCCCACTATCACTTGGCTCGAGCATAGCAAGTTTAGCAAATTTAGCATAGTATCTGTTATCCTGCTCTGTTTGTGATGAATGTATACCCGGTTCATCAGCAGAAACCATTACAAATCCACCATTAACACCTGTGTATGAAAATGAAAACATTGGATCAGCAGCAACATTTACACCAACCTGTTTCATACTGGCAAACGTTCTCGCGCCAGCAATAGAAGCTCCTAAAGCAGATTCAAATGCTACCTTTTCATTTGGAGCCCATTCAGCAACTATATCATCCTTATATAATGCAACATTTTCAAGGATTTCTGTACTAGGTGTACCAGGGTAAGCAGCAGCAAAAGTTATTCCAGCTTCATAAACTCCTCTGGCTATAGCTTCATTTCCTGTCATAAGTTTTTTCATTTTAACACCCCTTTATCTAATAATATATTACATGTAATATATTATATATTACTTGCTATTGATTATCAATGCAATAATAAGAGCTTGAAAATTATTATTAATTTTCTTTATTTTTCATTGAATATATTTACTTTATTACAAAAATATATTAGTATTAATAGTATAAATGTTAAAATATTTCAAATATGAAATTTATTTAACATTGTAAATCTATGGGAGGTTTTACATGACAAATGAAATTAAACTGAAAAACAAAACTGTTGACAATAAAAATATGTTTCTATTTTTAACAGGTAAATTCGTTTCTTTATTCGGCACTAATATTTATGCCTTTGCAATTGGTTTACATTTATTAAAATTAACCGGTTCTGGAATGAGTTTTTCTTTGAACTTTGCACTAAATATTATTCCACGAATACTTTTAGGACCACTAGCAGGAGTTATATCTGATAGATTTGATAAAAAGAAACTTGTAGTAATTACTGATATGTTGAGTGGACTTCTATTGGTTATGCTTTTCATTTTATCTCAGGTAAATAGCTTAAATATTGTATCTATTTATATTACTACTACTTTATTAACTTCACTTAATACTATATTTGGTATAGCATTTACTTCATCACTGCCTAATTTAGTCAATGATAAAAATCTTGTTAAAATTAATTCTTATAATACATCAATCAACTCCTTCACAAATATTTTTGGTCCTATCGTAGGTGGACTAGTATATGGACTATTTAGCATAAAATTTATAATATTAATTAATGGATTATCGTTTATATTATCATCAATTTCAGAATATATGATTGATTTTGATGCCTATAAATCTCAGGATAATTCTATACAATCTCCTTCTGAATATAAAGCTTCGATGTTATCTGAAATTAAAGAAGGACTAAATTATATTAGGCAAAAAAAAGCTTTCTTCACCTTATATTTGACTTTCCCAATTATTAATTTTTTATTTAATTCTTCAAGTATAACTTTACCTTATATAACAGTACATCAATTGATGTTACCTTCTAAAGTAGTTGGGATAATACAAGGATCTTGTGCATGTGGTATGTTAATAATGTCTTTAGTGTTTTCATACTTGCCAGAAATAAAAAGAATAGGTTTAATTATAGGCTTTAGCACTATGTCAATTGGAATATTAATATCTCTTACAGGCTTACCTGTATCAGGATTATTTGATGTAAAAAGCTTAATGTTTTATTCCATATATTTTTGCACTATTAAATTGATCATCGGATTATTACTAGTATTAATTAATCTGCCTTTAAGCTTAACTTTACAACGAGAAACTCCTGAAAATTATAGAGGAAGAGTATTTGGAACATTAGAAACAATTTCAAGTATAATAACTCCTCTAGGATGTATAATATTTGGTCTTCTATTAGATATCATTCCTAGTTATTTAATCGTAGCTGTATCAGGTGGACTAACTATTATTATAGGAACAATAATAGCTTGTAATAAAACGCTACATAAAATATAAATACACTATTACCTAATTATTTATATAACTTTTAAAAAAGAAACAAAAGAATTAGAAACATTTATAATGAAAGTTATTAGATTTTTTTCTAATAACTTTCGAAAAATATATTGACAATTTTATAAATGCATAATATTATATCATTAGAAATAATTCTAATTATTAATCACAATTATATATTTAACTTAAGTAAATTTTCAAAATTATCGTTTCTTAGTACAACATTATTGCTAATATTTTACTTGAATTTAGATTGTCATCTTAGTTTAGTTATATTAAGTACCTTTAATGGTCGATAATTTTGAAATTGTAATTAGAATTTTATCTAATTCTTTTATTACAAAATAATCTATTGGAGGTATTCATTATGAGTTATCAATTTAATACAAATGAGAAAACAACAGCTAATGACAAAAAAAACATTTTACTATTTTTATCAGGTAAATTTATTTCATTATTAGGAACTAATATTTATGCTTTTGCAATTGGTTTATATGTACTAAAGCTAACTGGCTCTGCTATGAATTTTTCTATAAACTTTATCTTAAATATGGTTCCTAGAATATTATTAGGACCCGTTGCCGGTGTCATATCAGACAAATTTGATAAAAAAAAGCTTGTTGTATATTCTGATATATTGAGTGGGATTCTTTTAATTTTGCTATATAGTATTTCCATTAATAAAGGTTTGAGTTTAACCTATATATATATTACTACAGCTTTGTTAACTTCTCTAAATACTATATTCAGTATATCATTCGATGCATCTATACCAAATTTAGTAAAAGACGAAAATCTTGTAAAAATAAATTCTTATAGAACATCTATTACCTCAATTACAAATATCCTTGGACCTATTTTGGGTGGACTTATATTTGGTATTTTTAACATCAATCTGTTTATACTATTGAATGGAATATCGTTTATTTTATCTGCTATTTCAGAATATTTTATTGATTTTAATGCTTATAAGGTAGATAATAAAAAAGAAGAAAAAGATTCTTCAATCGAAAAAAATAGTATTATAGATGATTTAAAAGAAGGTTTTAATTATATTAAACAAAAAAAGATATTATTTACACTAATTATGTTTACTCCAATAATAAATTTTCTATTTATAGCATTGAGTATATGTTTACCATTCATTCTAGTAAATGATTTGCTGCTATCTTCTAAACTTGTTGGAATAGTCGAAGGAGCATTTGCTATAGGTATGCTTATTATGTCATTAGTTTTTTCAATTATACCAGAAGTAAAAAGAAAAGGTTTAGTTATTGGTATAGGAACTATATTAATTGGAATAGCTACATTTCTTATAGGTGTACCTATATCAGGATTGATGACAGTAAATAGTTTACTGTTCTACGCAATATACTATTGTTCAGTAGCAATAATCATTGGAGCAATTATTGTCTTTATTAATCTACCTATTGATTTAACAGTGCAACGAGAAACTCCTGCTGAATATAGAGGTAGGGTTTACGGTACCTTAGGTACGATATCAAGTATAATTACACCTCTTGCATGTATAGTATATGGTTTTCTATTAGATACGGTACCTAGTCATTTGATAGTATTTATATCAGGTGCATTACTTGCAATTATTGGTTTGATTATATCAGCAAATAAGACTTTACATAAAATATAATAGCTGTACTGAAGGAGGCAAATATGAAGGTAACAATAAAACACAACATGGCTATAGAACTAATAACAGCACTGTTCAGGTGTGCTAAAAATGATGTAGTCTTAAATAAATTAAGCGAATTCGGTTATAAATTAGATGAAACTATTAAAGCCATAATCGAAGATTTTAACAATAATATGTCTATATTTATCAAGAACGATTTGAATCTATTAGTTAGAGATAACACTATAGGATTATTATGTTTAATTTATTATATTTCAACACGAAACATAAAAAATGTTGATGAATTTTTCACTTTTTTAAAACAGCTTGATTCTAAAGAATTTTTAAAAGATTGCTTCAATGAATATGATTTATCTGAAAATGGCTATGATTTAACACTAGAATCAGATGAAAAAGATATTTATAACGCAATAGTAAATACTAATGGAGAAGAAGAAGCAAAATTTTTCATACAATTTTTAAAGCACCCTGAAATAGTAAAATCAAAACTAGAAACTTTAATATATATTTTCTACAATGATCATTTTAAAGCCTATGAAAAACAAATTGAAGAGTTTATGAGAAATAAAATAAAAGAACACAAAGAAAAATACGAAAATAATTCTTTAAAATATCTTGAAACAACTTGTTTTTCTTCTATGAAAATATTGCCTCAAGATAAACCAATTATTATGTATATATGTTATCTTGTAGAATTTACAACATCAATCATATTAAAAAATGATAAAACTATTATCATATATGGTTATGGTTATGAACAAAGATTTGATGAAAGTATTATGCGTGAAAAAAGTAAAGAACTTTTTAAGGTACTAAGTGATGATAAAAGGTTAGAAATATTAAAGCTGTTAAATAAAAAACAATGGTTTTCTAATGAACTAGCTAAACATTTTAAACTTACTCCAGCAACCATGTCATACCATATGAACAAACTATTAGATGCAGGACTTGTATTTTTCGAGTTCGGTGAACAAAATAAGTTATATTATAAAATAAATAAAGAAAGAATTAAGGAAATGTTTCAAATTGCATTAAATGAAATACTAGATGAATAATAATAAACTATACTATCTCCCACAGGAGCTGTCTCAAAATGTTTTTAAGCCAGCTCCTTTCAAAATTCTATGTTATTTTATATTATCACCTCTTTAATTTGAATGAAGCAACTTCCATCCCTCTTGTTAAAATTATATTAATATTAATAAATTTTTCTTTAACAGTATTTCTGATAACTTTTTGTCAATCTAACTTCATTGATTTTGTCTTTTGAAAGTAATATTAATTTTATTTATATTTTATTAAATATATTTACTTTTTATTATAAATATATTAATATAAAAGATGTTAACATTAAAATTATTTATATAATGCTATTTTGGAGGGATTTGCTTTGAATAACAAACTTGAACTGATAAAAAAAATAAAAACTGTTGACAATAGAAATATAATTCTATTCTTAACGGGTAAATTTGTTTCATTATTCGGCACAAATATTTATGCATTTTCTATTGGTTTATATCTGTTAAAAATAACGGGTTCTGGTATGAGTTTTTCATTAAACTTTGCACTAAATACTATTCCCAGAATATTATTAGGACCAATAGCAGGTGTTATATCTGACAGATTGGACAAAAAGAAACTTGTAGTAATTACAGATATGTTAAGTGGACTTTTATTAATTATACTTTTCTTTATCATTATCACTAATGAATTAAATATTATATATATCTATATTACAACTATTTTGTTAACTTCACTTAACACTATATTTGGTGTATCATTCACCTCATCATTGCCTAATTTAGTCAATGATGAAAACCTTGTTAAAATAACCTCTTATAATACATCAATAAATTCATTAACAAATATCTTAGGTCCTGTAGTAGGTGGATTAGTATATGGTTTCTTTGACATTAAATACATCATATTGATAAATGGAATATCATTCGTTTTATCATCAATTTCAGAGTACATGATTGATTTTGAAGCTTACAAATCAAATTCTGTGCAAACTTCTTCTAAAGAAAAGTCTTCAATTTTAAACGATATAAAAGAAGGATTAAATTATATTAAACAAAAAAAAGTTCTCTTTACCTTATTTATGATCTTTCCAATTATTAACTTTTTGTTTACTGCAATAAATATATGTTTTCCTTATATAACAGTACAGGATTTATTATTACCTTCTAAATACGTTGGAATTATAGAAGGATCTTTTGCATGCGGCATGCTTTTAATGTCTTTAATATTCTCATATATCCCAGAAATTAAAAGAGTAGGTTTAAGCATTGGATTATGTACTGCGTCACTCGGACTATTAACATCTCTAATAGGGATACCTGTATCAGGATTAGTGGAAACAAAAAGCTTAATGTTTTATGTAATATATTACTGCACAATTGGATTAATTATTGGATGTTTCATTGTACTAATTAATCTTCCTTTAAACCTAACCTTACAACGAAAAACTCCTGAGAATTTCAGAGGTAGATTATTTGGTATATTAGATACTATATCAAGCATAATTACACCAATAGCATGTATATTATTTGGTTTTCTAATCGATATAGTTCCAAGTCATTTAATAGTTTTCATATCAGGTGGACTACTTGTAATTGTAGGTATAATGATATCTTTTAATAAAACATTACATAAAATATAATTATATATTTTATTGATATTTATTTACTGTATTTGCTATAGGTATGCTTATTTATTAATTTTTTCAATTATACTAGAAATAAAAAGAAAAATTTAGGTATAGGAAATATATTCATTGAACTATACTAATGCAAAATAAAATAACACAAAAAGAACTTTATCTCCTATAAGAGCTGTCTCAAATTAAGACAGCTCCTTTTAGAAATAAAAATAAATGAAGTTCAAGGCATTGAAATTCTCATCGATAAGAGCATACTTATTATACGCGATTAGTCGTATGAATTTATGAAATTCACTACTCACCTCAAAAATTCATCATTTTGAGACATCCCCTTTTTTAAGTTCTTTTTTTTATTGAATATACATATGAATTAATAGGAGGTGCACTTATGAAAAAATATATTTTATTACTATTAATTTTTATATTGATAACTAATATAGCCTATGCTTCTACTAATAATATATTAAAAGCAAAAATTGTAGATACAAATAATACTTCTATTGATTCAACAGATTATCAGCTTTTAGATGTTGTAATATTGGATAAGCCCTATAAAAACAAAACTTTAAATATTAAACATCTAATAATTGATTACTCAGCAAATAATCAGCATTTTAATATTGGAGATACTTTATTAGTAGAAGTTTCTAACACCAATGGAATATTAATGGGTACTATAGTTGATACTTGGAGGCTTGATTCTTTAAAAAAGCTTAGCATAATATTTGTCATATTGTTAATTATTTTTGGAAGATTGAAGGGTATTAGATCACTTCTAGCACTAATCTTTTCTGGATATATAATAATTAAACTCTTGATACCATATATTATAAAAGGATATAACTCTATACTGTGTGCAGTAATTTGCTCATCAATAATAATAATAATCAGTTTTTTACTTATTTCAGGATTTACTAAAAAAACTCTGGTTTCTATACTCGGAACTATAGGTGGAACTATAAGTGCTGGAATACTCTCTCTAATATTTACAAACTTATCAAATATAACAGGTCTAGCTGAAGATGAAGCTGTTTTCCTAGCAGCCAACATGGGATTAGAAGTAGATTTTAAAGGCTTATATTTATGTGCGGTCATAATAGGTACAATAGGTGTAATAATGGACGTTAGCATGTCCATAACCTCAGTTATATTTGAAATCAAAAGAAAATCACCACGAATACCATTTACGGATTTATTACACTCAGGATTGAATGTTGGCAAGGATGTTATGTCTACAATGATAAACACTTTAATATTAGCTTATGCAGGTAGTTTTTTGCCACTGTTATTAATATTTATAATGTCAAAAACTCCATTTCTAAATGCATTAAATACAGAATTACTAGCAGTAGAAGTAATAAGAGCACTCTGTGGAAGCATAGGACTAATATTAACAATTCCACTAACCGCTCTCATAGCTACATATGTAGCTTTTAGAAATACAGCACATAATAATTATCTATATAATTAATCTATTTCCTATCTAAAATAAAACAAATGCTCATTTTCCATAATATAAAATAACACTACCTTTTTTATAGCTTCTTTATGGAGCTTTTTTTTACTCTTGTTTCATTATTATCAAAATAAATCGTAGTGCCTATTATTATGTAGTAAACATATTTTTATGTTTACAGTTTCTACAGTTATCCATTTTCTTAGCTAAATCACTACATGCTCTTTTACTGTATATACAAGGAATCTCTAAGTTCTTTGTCATCTTTTTTATTGCACCTGCTGTATTATGATTAATAAAATCATAAAAAACTATCACCATATCTATATTACTAGGTATTTCTTTGTTATACATCAATTTCTTTCTACCCGTCCAATGAATAAAATCATCTACTCCCTTATTATTTAAAACCTGCGGAATATTTCCTAATTTATCTCCTCCAACGATTAATGCAGTCATTTTTCATCCTCCTTATTGATATCGATTATCATTATTGTTAATATATCATTTTACTTCTCTTTTGTCAATGTTTCATTTAAAATTTATCTTCCAATAACCGCTCTCATAGCTACATATATAGCTTTTAGAAATACAGCACATAATAATTATCTATATAATTAATCTATTTCCTATCTAAAATAAAACAAATGCTCATTTTCCATAATATAAAATAACACTACCTTTTTTATAGCTTCTTTATGGAGCTTTTTTTTACTCTTGTTTCATTATTATCAAAATAAATCGTAGTACTTTTTATATGTAGTAAACATATTTTTATGTTTACAGTTTCTACAGTTATCCATTTTCTTAGCTAAATCACTACATGCTCTTTTACTGTATATACAAGGACTAAATTATATTAGGCAAAAAAAGCTTTCTTAACCTTATATTTGACCTTCTCAATTATTAAAAAAGGTGCAGAAATAGCATACTGAAAAACCGAGGTTGAATTGCTAGAAAAAATGGAGATTAGAAAAGCTGACTCCTATACAATATAGAAATCAGCTTTTAGTTATCTAGACTTTTTCAAAACCCTTAACTTAGGGTCCATTTTATATAACATAACGGTTCTACATAAGAGTAGTTTAGTATTTCTAACTAATTATTACCATGTCCATTTTTCTTATGATTTTCTTTAGTTATTATTTCATAAGTAAATTCTGCTGAGCCTTTTTCTCCTGAAGGTGCAGCGTACCATATAATCATATAGTTCTCGCCGTCTTTGAATAACTGCCTTAATTCAAGGGCATCTTCTTCATTAATATTAAACGGCTCAACGTTTACAACTTTGTAAAGAGTATTTTTCCCATTTTTCCCTACAGTTCTTTTGTTTATAAACGATACTGCATATTCAACATAGTTCTCTTTTATTTCATTTATATTAACAAACGCTTCTATGGAATCACATGTATTCTCATAGTCAATTTCTGGTATTTCTATATTGTCTATAAACCAACCAGCCTCATTTGTACCCCAATCAGTTAAATATCTGAAGCTTATATAAATCTTTTCACCAGCATATTCAGATAAATCAAATATCTCTTCAGTCCAAACAGGCTCTTCTTCATAGTTAACTCCTGTAAAACCAGGAAGATTTTCTTTGATCTTTGGATATCCTTCTTCTACAACATCGTTTCTAGTGTTTTCATTTCCTAAGCTAACCCAAGTTTCACCATCATCTGTAGATACTTGAACCATTCCGAAGTCCCATTGCTCTTCTATCTCATAATAATTGTCAAACTTTAGAGTAGCTGATTCAACTGATGTTAAATCTGCCTCTATGATTATCTTGTTGTCAGCTTCATCACCAAAATTACCCCATATAACTTGATCTTGTACTCCTAAAGGATCTTCAACAACTTCCCAAGGTATTGGCATAAAGTCAGTACCGTCAAAGATTATAGTTCTAATCTTATCTGATATATCTATAGCCTTATAATCGCCACCCCAAGCAGGTACGCCATCTTTATCATATTCTAGTGCTGATTCGTAGTTTACACTTACATCTATATTGTCAAATTCATATATACCATTTCCTGGTTTATTACTATCTATTGCAACTGCAATAGTAAATCTTCTAAATAGCTCTTCAAAATCTATTCCTGTTCCAAATTCAGCTAAAATTTTGTTAACACTTTCAATCCCTTGATCTTCACCGTCAGTAGCTAGAGCCTTAACAAAATCTTTCCCATACTTGTCATTAAAATATAATTGTAACAAATATGCTTGACCATAATCAGCTAATGTTTCTGGACCTGATGTGGCACTATAATGGTCATCCCATTCAACTAATGAATTTTCTGGATGATCTAAAAAGAAATTTACATGTCCCATAGGATGTCCATATCCACATAAATATTCTGCAAACTCTGACATTCCTTCATTTATCCAAGTTTCTTCTGCGCTGTCATTGTCATCATGTATTAAATGTTGGAACTCATGTGCAACAGTCCCACAGAATGTTGTCTCTAATCTTTCTTCCCAATCATTGGTATCTATACTAATTATATTTCTATCAAAATATGATTCATAAGTTGATGAATAAAATCCTGCTACAAAAAATGGATATTCAGAATCATAAAAGTTTTCATCTCTTATATTATCAACAAGCATAATCACTCTTTCGATTCCATCATTAGGTGTATAATAATCCTGTGGTAATCCAACCATGCCTGGTAGCTGAGCATTTTCACCTATATGTGAATCAGGTACTCCGAAAAATTCAGTATCTTTTTGATATATGTTATTGTCAAATTCATCTCTTAGCTTATCTACTTGTTCCTGAGTAACTACATGAGTTGGTCTACCATCTTCAAAAGATAAATCATCAGCAACCCAAACTTCTACAGTATCTCCTAAACTTCTTAATGTATAAGTTTTTATATAATAGCCATTTAATGAATCATAGCCTAGGTAATACTTAGTTCCACCATTGAAAGTAAAGTTGTCATCATTGTTATCTGCTTCCATATTGCTTTCTTCATTGAGGTTAAGATTTTCTGCCATTTCTTTTATTACATTATCTAGTTCGTCTCTATAATCTTCATCATTTTCTAAATGTCTTAAGTAGGTACCTATGTCTAATACATCTCCGTATCGCTCAGTATCCCACTCATCCTTAGTAGCTTGAACATTAGACATGCCCATTATTGAAAGCATACCAAATACTAACACTAAGCTTAAAAAAACTGATAAAACTTTTTTCATAAATATCCCCCTTTATATTTGTTTTTTTATAAGTCCTTTGTTTCCTAAAATTCTTATAATCCCCCCTTTTAAGTCATTTTATAGCAAAATTTTATTTTTTCATTCATAATAAAACAATTTTTGAGGTTATTTGTCTTTTATTTCATCATATTACTTTTTTAACTTAATATGTTTACTATTCTACATTTCTTTAAGTTTTTCCTTCATAAAATAGAAAGTTTTTTCAAAATTTTCTGACATAGGATCCATTTTAGCTAAATAGATGCAAATGATTTAGTGTTACCGTTTTATTGTCAATGTATTATTCAAAAATATAAAAGACAGATGCTATTTAAAAAGTATCTGTCTTTTATATTTGTTGTTATTATTAAAATTCCAAAAATATAAATCAGTGTAAATTAGGTGTCTACTTGAGCATTTATTATAACATTTTTAGAAATAGTTTTTAAAACTTATTCCAAATACTATATGCTGTATTATAGCAATTATCCCAAAGTTCTTTACATGCATCATTAAAATTAAATTTCTCTTTAACCTCAACCATTCGATTGAATAAATTTGTATGTGCTTTTAAAACACTTGTTACAAAACTCTCATGTATCGTACTGTTATTATTTGCACATTCCTCTACTCTTTTAGTTAAATGTCCTAGCTTATTAAGGTAATCTTCTGCCATAAGTTTACAATCCCCGTCCTCTATATTACTAAGAGAATTTTTCATTATTTCTCTTAAATTTTGAACTAAGGTAACAAAACAATACTCTTCTCCGTCCTTTATTGCATATATTCTTTCGAATTTTTTTCTATCAGCTAAGTCATGATACTTTTTGAGAATGTTATAACTATTTTTCTTTAAATGACCTGTACTTATTATACTTTTTCTTATCATTTTAGTGACCCCCTAATTTATATATTTTTGTATATTATATCATATATATCCTTATAATAACATGGTTTTATAAAACCTTAATAGATTTTGCACTAAACCCAGATTATTTTAATTTTTTCTAACAACAATCATTAATTCTGTTGCTCCAAAAATACCATTATTTTTAATATACTTCTTAATTTCTCTCAAGTTTTGCTCTAAATCCTCATATTCCGGATTATCTTCAAACTGTTTTACCTTTTTACCTATAGAATCAGTTATTCTTTCAACATCATCATCTTCTTCATCTTCCAACAACTGATCTTCATGCGTATTATATTCAAAACAATTCAAAATTTCCATGTTTAAACCTTTTACAATATCTAATATTTCTTCTTTTTTAAATGTCTCATTATGACAATTTCCTCTTAATCTATCCAATCTAGCACCAAAATGATGAATTAATACATGTGACATTTGTTTATCAGATAAATTATCACAGAACATTTCATTTACTATAAGTAATCCCCCACTTTTGAGAACTCTTTTGATTTCTACTAATACCTTGTTTATATCTTCTAATTCATGTATTGCATTCGATAGACAAACAGTATCAAAATAATTATTCTCAAAATCTAAATTACAACTATCCATTTGTATAAATTTTATGTTTTCTTCTTGAAATTCATTTTCAAAAAATTCTTTTGCTCTTTCTGTTTTGTCAATAGCTATAATTTCATCATAACTATTGAAACAATTTTTGACTAAATGAATAAAATTTCCTCTTCCTGTTCCTACATCGAGTAACTTACCTGCTGAATAATTTTTTAAAACTTCTTTTACTTTTTCCATAACTTCACCTCTTTTTTATTTAATATATTTAATTTTATCATATTTTCCTATAAATTCATTTAAAAGAATATTATTCATATTAAAATTAAAGTAAACCTTAGTTAATATCAGTACATGTAAATATGACAAAAAATAAATAAAAACTTTTTGTTTATTTTTGGAACAAATAAAACCTATTTTAGTCTAATTGTTATGAAGAAATACTATCACGAAAGGAGCAATTTTATGAAACAATCAATGCTAATTATTATTTTAATTCTTACTTTACTTGTAAGCGGATGCACAAAATCTACAAACAATAACCCAGAAAACAGTTTACAGAATAACTCTACAGAGTTTAGTTATGATGAAATGAAAAGAATTCATTTATATGTAAAAGTAATGAAGGCTGCTTTTAATGAGGGAAATGGAGGTAATGATTTCATTGCAGTAAATAAAAATACACTAGTCAATCTATCTGAAGATGGTAAACAGGAAGTTTTAAAAAGACTTGTAACATTATCTGATAATGTTTATGCTTTTGATGATGTAAAAAATGATGTTAATAAATTTGAAATAGATGAAAGCGGGAATTTAACACATGCAAAAAATGGCACAGTATTATCTATAAATGTACACGAATATGACAATAACTGCGCTAAAATCACTGCAACCTCATGGTATTCTAATAATGCTGCTTATTTTCCAACGTATAAAGCTACATATAGAAATGAGAAATGGAACTTGGAACTAACTGATATAGCTGTTTCATAATACCAGAATAGAATTTGGGTTTATGTTTAAAAGATTTAATAAGAGAGCTATTGTCTCTTACTAAATCTTTTAATTTTATATTACAGCAGTTTCGGTCTTATCATTTGTCATATTCCTTATCCATTTGAAAGACCTAAATCTTTTTATCATAAAAATTACCTTTACAATCTCCTCTATTACAGTAAATGCTACTACTAAATATACTGGTAATTCAAGTATAAATGCAGCAACAAAAGCTAGAGGTATACCTATAAACCAAAGTGTAATTCCTTGAAGTATAGAACCGTAAGTAGTATCTCCACCACCTCTAAGTATCCCAACTATCATAACGCCATTATAAACCTTAATAACCATAACTATTGAATAAATGTAAAGTATGTAAATTGAGCTTAATTTAACTTCATTTAACACATTAAAGAAAGAAACTATTGGCTTTGCTAGTATAAAAAGAACCACACCTAAAAATATAGATATTAAAATTGATAATCTCGAAATTTTCTTAGATGCTTCAATTGCACGTTCCTCTCTATTAGCACCAATTTCATTTCCTATAATAACTACCGAAGCATAAGCAAGACCAAAAGAAATAATCATAAATAAGTTCATAATAGTTGAACATATTTGCATTGATGCGGCAGCACGTTTACCTATCCTTGCATAAATTGCAATATATGTTACATTTCCAAATCCCCAACATGCTTCATTTAAAACTATTGGTATTGTGACATTTATTAATGTCTTTGTCAGGTTCTTAGACAATCCCCTTAAATCACTTAGTTTAATATTTAATCGCTTGTCCTTAAAATATACAGCAAATAATATCATGCTACACTCACATGTCCTAGCTATAAGAGTTGCTATTGCAGCACCTTGAGTTTTAAGCTCAGGCATACCAAAATGACCAAATATAAGTAAATAATTTAATACTCCGTTTACGATAAATCCAATTAAACTTGCAAACATAGGTAATTTAGTATTTCCTATGCTCCTAAGCGCAGAAGCAAAAGTAAAAGTAATACCTGTAAATACATAACTTATAACTGTTATTTTTAAATATTGACTGCCTATAGAAATAACTGCTGAGTCTTTAGTGAAGATTGCCATTATTCTATCAGGTATTGTAAGCCCTAGAAATAAAAAAATTAAAGATATAAGTAAACTTGCAATTAATGATTTACTCAAAACTTTTTTTATATTATTTTTATCTTTCTTACCCCAAAGTTGTGCAACTAATACCCCACAGCCACTACCTATTCCCATTACAAATAAAGTAAATAAAAAGTAACATTGATTTGCAATACCAACAGATGCTAGTTCAGTTTCTCCAACTTTACCTATCATCATAGTATCTAGCATATTTAGTGATGACGCTATTAAATTTTGTAAAACTATTGGTAAAGTTATCGTAAACAAATACTTGTAAAATTTTTTATTATTTCTAAAATCCTTGATTAAATTGTATGACATATAAAAGCTCCTTTCAAATCTTGCTCCTACATACTTCGTTCTATGAAGTAAGATTTACACAAAATTAAAAAAACACCCACTTCGAGTTTTTTTGAAGTGGATGTTCAACACTTTGATATTAAAAATATCTATATATTTAATTATTTTTCACTTGCCAAACTTCATTTATTATAAATGAATTTTTATATTTTGTCAATATTTCAGTTTACTTATTTAAAAGTTTATACCCAGACTTTTTGTAATAATTATCCCGGATTATTCGTATAACTTTGAATAATATGCTGTA
>NZ_LOHE01000079.1 GCF_001559865.1 Abyssisolibacter fermentans | reverse complement strand
CTTCGAATTCACTGAAATCTTCTAATTCAGAATTATACAGCATACTATTCAAAGTTATATGAATAATCAGGGATAATTTTTTATTATACAAGGAGTAATAAGAATATGAAAAAAAATGTTGGAATCATGCCTTACCTAAGGCATGAAAAAACTAAATTAATAATTACTTTACCATTGATAATCATCACAGTTTTTTTGGAAGTTTCGATTCCCTTAATTATAAAAGATATCCTTGAAACTGATGATATTCAAGGAAGTTTATTATTTTCAAAGTTGTTATTATTAATAAGTATTGCTTTGTTAATTGGAGTTTGTTCATATTTCAGCAAGTATTTATTGGCCTCAGTATCTAATAAAATAACTAAGGATATTCAAACAGAAACATTGCTAAACATATATAAGGGTGATTATGTTAAATTTGAAAAATACAAAAAAGGAGAAGTTATAAATCGAATTCTCGACGATACAAAGGCTATTTCACAAATGATAAATGAAATATTTCCGTTAACTTTAAGTAGTTTTTTATATACAATTTCTTCAATAATAATTCTTTTTACTATGGATACAATTTTAGCCGTGATATCTGTTAGTATGCTTGTTTTATATCTTATATCCTTCTCATATTTTAATAAAAGAATAATTAAGATATTTAGACAAAGAGTAAAGGAAAATGATAATTTAATGGACTCTACTAATGATATAATCAGTGGAGTTAAGGATGTTAAATTATGGAAAATAGAAAAAAATATACTTAATTTCTATGAGAAAGTTCAATTAAAATATTTTAATAGTGTTTTTTCATTAGTAAAAATTAAAAATTTATCTAAAGAGATTTATTCGCTAATAAAAACATTTGCTAATATTCTTCTAATAGTGATTGGTTTTTATTTTGTTACAACTGGATTATTAAACTTTGGTATTTTAGTGGTCTTTATATTATATCTTAATAGCTTATATACACCTATAATAGATCTTTTTGATGCAGTTAATGATTATAATAAATGTTTAGAAAACTTGAAAAGGATATTTGAATTTAAAGATCAAAATGATAATCTGAACTCCAATACTAAATCAAAGACATTTAGTTATATTAATTCTATTGAATTAAAGGATGTTACGTTTTCATTTGGTGAAAATAAAATTCTTAATAATATTTCTTTGAGAATAGAAAAAAATATGAGTTATGCATTAGTAGGCAAGACAGGATGTGGTAAATCTACTTTGCTTAATATACTTCTGGGGATATATAAACCTACATCTGGCGAAGTATATGTTAATGATAAATTAGTAAATTATAATGAGTATAAAGATATTTGCAATTTTTCTTATTCTATACTTCAAGATAGCCATTTATATAATTTAAGCCTTGAAGATAATATAAACATTTTTAATAATATAGATAATGTTAAAAATATCATTTCTTATAAATTAAACAAGGTATTTTTAAATGAATTATATAGTAGGAGAAGTGATTTGATTGGTATTAATGGGAAAAATCTTTCTGGTGGACAAAATCAAAGATTATTGTTAACTAGAATATTTAATAAAAGCAATGATTTTGTTGTATTAGACGAGGTAACATCTGCATTGGATGGAGAAACAGAAATGAAACTATTAGATTCAATTTTTGAGTATCATAACAATTCTATACTGTTATTTTGTTCCCATCAAACTCAAGTTCTTGAATATGTAGATAATATTATTAGAATAGAAGGTGGTACTGCAAGTATTGAAAGTAATATTAGTAATGGAAATAAAAGAAGAGAAAAAAAATATGGTAAAAATGTTTAATGTAGTTATAGTAGATATGTATTTCATCAAATTTGATAAGGTTTTTGAGTAAGTTAATAATTATGAGTATTTCAAATTTAGGTGCATAAAAATAAAGGAAAGATTTGATGAAGGTAAGCTGTTTTTTATAGATTGTTGCAATATATATTATGATTTAACTTTTATATAAATGTAAAAACGCAAGAAATAAAAGGTTTTTAAATATAAATATAGAAATAGTATAGTATGTTTTTTATAATATTAGGCAATAGAAATATTAATATTTCTATTGCCTAATAAAGGTACGAATAGTATTTTATAAATAAATATATAAATCCAGGGGGGATTCAAATGGCTTTTAAAAGACATGATGGTTTTAGCGGTTCTATACCTCAAAAATTTATTGATAAAAATTTTTATAAATGTCCTATGTGTGGAACAACTGAGCCACGGTGGACTATAGACCAAAAAATGGGATGGGTAAATAGATATTTATTTAAGTGTTCGAAGTGTGAAGCAATAATATCATCATCGGTTCCTGACGTGACTGGATTCGGAAGAACTCCATTCTCTACATTAGGACTTGCTAAAGCAATTGGTGGCAAAAAAATGTCAGTTATATATATGAAGATTGAACAAGTTGGAAATATGCAGACAACTAAACTTCATGAAGGTAAAGAATTTACTATTGATGAATTAAAAGAAATGGCTGATAGTATTTAGGTGGGTGAGTTATAAATATGGAAACAGGTATAGTGTTCATGAAACGCACTCCAAAAGAGATTGAAATATTTGGGGGAGATGTATTTATTGATATTAATGGGAAAAACATTGCTAAATTAAGATGTTCAAACATTCAAATTCCATTATCAGAGGGTAAGTATAAAGTAAAGATGTACAAATCCCATACATATGATACTGTTATTGGTATTACTGAAATAGAAGTTAATATTAAACATGGTGAAAAGTTATTGATTAAATATTCTGCTCCTATGCTAGTAAATCAGTCTGGAAATATCACTGTTTTAGATTATATTAATGAAAGAAATGTTGAAGATATGGTAAAAAGTAAAGATGCAAGAATAAGCGATGAATTTGAGGAAAAACAAAGAATACAACGAGAACAAGAACAGAAGAACAATAATATTATAATTATAATTGTTGCTATAATTATTATTAGCTCTATTATAGGGGCAATACAGATGGCCGAATTAACCAGTTATTAGTTAAATATACCGACAAATAATTGTTTGATTGACATTAATGGACTTATTAAATTTACCAAAACATAGTGACATTTAAAAATATGAAAGAGGATTTATATAGCAATTATGTTAGTTGTATATAAATGTCAATACAAAACTAATTATAATTATATAAAAAAATATAGTTTTTTATGGTTGAAGGTACAGAGAATATAAAAAGAGCTGAATAAAATCAGCTCTTTTCAATGGAGCCCATACTATACTGGAAGCATTCCACATAGTGCAGCAATATTTGCAAGAATACCAACTAGAATTGCAGCTATTGGTGCAGCAGCCATCTTAATTACTGGTCTTCCACATATATCATTAAGAATGTATAGTCCAACTACTATGAATATACCAGTACCTTGCCATATTTGGAATCCAGCATTGATACCACCTACAAGTAATGCGATTTCTAATATTGTAGTCATTGCAGTTCTAATATTATCTCCTGAAAGTTTAAGTGCAGGGAACTTATTTAAGAACTTGCTTATTTTACCTAGGCTTGTTACTTCAAATCCCATGGCACCGGCACCAAGGAGTCCAGCGATTATTGGATTAGGAGCTATATAACCTAAACCCAAAAGCCAATCACACCATCCATTAGTACCATACACACCACTTACTAATGCTGTAGTAATTATTAATGGAAGGAATGCAGTAGCTTGAATAAACGCAACTATAGCAGCAGAAGTTATGTCTCCCTTAGCTAATAAAGCATCGGCAATTGGTTCACCAGCTACCCATTGATAGAAAGCAGCAACAGACAGGATTGCACCCATAGGAAGGAGATACCATATGTTACCTTTAATTCTAGCTACGTTATCTGCAAATAAGTTATCCGAAACATCGTCCCCACGAGTTTTGTCTTTTGATGCAAATATAATTAAGCAAACCATACCACATAGCATAGCTATTCCTTCAGGACTTAATGAAACTTCACTATTAGCAATATTAATAGGATTTATTCTCTCAACTCCAATTCTTCCAAGTAAAGAAATGATAAAAGTGATAATTCCTTTTTTCTTACCAAATTGGTAGGTAACAGCTATAGCAGGGAAAGCTACGAAAGCGTATATAATTGGATCTCCAACAGAGGCAAGAGCATCTAAGAAGTTAACTGGTAATTTATCAAATAAAGCAATAATACTATCTAAAACAATTGTGACAGCACCACCGTATATGGTTCCAGCTATAACTGCAACCCAAGTATTCTTAATAGAAACACCAATAATATCTGCAGTTAATAATATGATGTGAATAACAATAATACCTGTAGCTATAGTAATTGGCATAGCAAAGCCAGTGATGAAACCTATACTAATAGCAAAAGCTATACCAGATATTTCTTTTCTACTCATGTTACCATTTATAAGTTCTGGCATAATAGGTCTTAAGCCATCATGATAAACAGCAATACATTTATTAGCAAGAAAAGTTGCATAACCACCCATAGCAGCGAAAATTAAAACTTTTAAAAAATCAATATTGTTCACAAATAATTCCTCCTAATAATTAAATTCAAAATATTTAAATAATTCAAAGGGTTACATTTTTATAAAGTACAGAATTTTGTACATTCATACAAACAATAATTACCTATATTAAATGTTTAAGTAATAACTTCATTGCAGAATCTACTTGATCATTTGTAAATCCAAAAGCTTTTGCACCATTCTTAAGACCATTTATGATTTTATCTTCCTTTGGTGCGATACCAGCCATACCAATTGTTACGCACTTATTTCTTCCTAAAATTCCATAAGCCATTCCTAGGGCACCACCAGCTCCACTTTGACATGCACCAACATAAAAGTCATAAGTGCCAGATTTAACTTTCATAGCTGCATCAATATCCGTAAAGATATCACATGTGGCTTTTCCTTCAGCATGTTTTTCAATATATTCTTTAATTTCACTTTTGTTAAGTTGTCCGCCAATCGCAATTTTAATCATTTTCTAATCTCCTTTTGTCTTAATTGAAATACAAAATTCTGAAACTCTAAGATTCATTAAAGGTGGTAGTGTTCGTTTACAAGGTTTTGTAAATGAACTTGATTGTACAAGAAATTGTATATTCGTATTATACCATGGAGATTTAAGAAAAGCAATAAATTATTTCTAGGCAAAATTTGAATGCAAATTTATGGTCTAAAGATAAAACTACAGTTACGAATATATTTATACTTTATAGAATCTTTTGAATTCAATAATAAAAGTTGTAAAATAAACGTTTAGCTATATTAGCTATTGTGATGAATGATTTTATACGAAGCTAAGGATATATTTCGTATATTATAAAGTAGTTTGTCCGATTTCGAAGTAAATAAGCAATTATTTTTGTTCTAATTCCCTTGTTTTAAAAAATACAATATTTTATAATTTATTCTATAAAATAGAAAGATTCTAATTATTTATAGCAATTATAGTTGTGTTGATAAAAGTATTATGATATAATCAATATACAAGATATTGTATATTAAGGTGGAATTATAGTGAAAAAAGAAGGGTTAATACAAAAACAAGGTATTATGGTAATGACTTTAGCAAAAGATTTTCTAGATAAAGAAGTTGGAGATCGTATCGATACTGTAGCATCAATGGCAGAGAAATATGCTATGGCTAGGGGTACTATACAGACAGCTTTAAAGACTTTAGTAGATAATAATGCTATTATTTTAGAACCTAGAGGTCATCTTGGGACTTTTATTAGATTTATTGATTACAATGAGTTGTTAAAGTTTTCTGGAATAGATAATATAGTATGTGTTATGCCATTACCTTATACCAAAAGGTATGAAGGAATTGCAACTGGATTATATAACGTTATAAATAGCAAGAATATATCATTTAGTCTTGCATTTATGAGAGGATCAGATAATAGATTAAAATTCCTCAAAGAGGGAAGATATGATTTAGCATTAACATCTAAATTAACAGCGAATTACTATATGAGTAATAACGAAAATGTAGATATAGTAGCAGCATTTGGTGAGTATACTTATGTAAAAGGCCATGCTCTTATTGTAAGAAAAAATTATAAGGGATATTTTTCAGGCATGAGAGTAGGAGTAGATGAATCATCCTATGATCAAGTATCTTTAACAAATGAATATTTTAATGATAAGAATGTACAGTTTATAAAGGTGCAATATAACTATCTTATAGAGCATCTATTAAATAACGAAATAGATGCAACTATATGGAGTGAAGATGAAACTATATATGAAGGTAAAGAACTTAAAAGAATACCGCTAAAGGAACTAAAAACGAATACTTTAGATACAGAAGCCGTAATTATAGCCAATAAAGCTAATGAAACAATTATCAACTTGGTTAAAAGGTTAATCGATATTGAAAATGTTTTAGATATTCAGAAAAAAGTATTGTCAAATAAACTAGTTCCTAACTATTAGAAACTAGTATTACAAGTCAATATACAGAATAATGTATAATGGAGGCCGAATAAACATGAAAAAAAGATTGAAAGCATTGTTGGATAATAAGGTTATAACAGAAGATATATTTAATAAACTAAATGAAGTATTAGTATTTATTGATGATAAATTTACAAGAGCTATATCAAAGGAGAAGGGTGAGATGTTTTTAACCCATTTAGCTATGGCTTTAGTTAGAGTAAACGACAACGAACCTATTGTAGAAGTAGATGAATCTATTGAATCGCAAGTGATTGGAGATAGTAACTACTTAAAGGCAGATGAACTTGCAAGTGAAATAGAAGATATTTGCAAAGTAGAATTTACAAAAGAAGAGAAAATATTTATTGTTATCCATTTATGCAATTTATTATTATAAAATCCAATATACAAAATTATGTATTTTGATAATTGATAAATAAATAGCAAAGGAAGTGATTGTGTGTTTTTAGAAAGCACAATAACAAGAAATAGAGAATTAATTGAAACAGCTTTTAGTTTTCATACAGAGGGAAAGATAGAACCAAACACTTATTTATTAGATCTTGATAATATCTTGAAAAATGCAAGAGCTATAAAAGAAAAGGCAGATAAATTAGGAATAGATCTATTTTTTATGACCAAACAAATTGGAAGAAATCCATATGTGGCAAAGAAGCTTATGGAACTTGGATATAAAGGTGCAGTAGTAGTAGATTTTGAAGAAGCACAAGTTATGATGAAAAATAACATTCCTATTTGTAACGTAGGACATCTAGTTCAAATTCCTTCAAGACTTGTTAAAAAGATAGTAAGCTATGGTGTAGACTTTATTACAGTATATTCTATAGAAAAGCTTAGAGAAGTAAATGCAGCAGCCAAAGAATTAAATATAAAGCAAAAAATAATGATTAGAGTTCTTAATAGTAATCATGTCATATATCCAGGGCAAGCTGGTGGTTTCTATAAGGACGACATAAAGAAGATTGTTGAAGAACTTAAGAGTCTAGATCATGTTGAATTAGTAGGGTTAACTACTTTTCCATGCTTCCTCTATGATGAAAAGGAAAAGAAGGTTAAAGCAACAAGGAATGTTGGTTCTCTAAAGGAAATACAGGAAGAGTTTAAAAACAATAATATAAATATATCAGAATTAAATATGCCTTCAGTTACATGCATCCAAACTTTAGATTTAATAAATGAACTAGGTGGTACGCAGGGGGAGCCAGGTCATGCTTTAACTGGAACAACTCCCGATGTTAATGGAGTAGAGATTCCTTCAATGGTTTATGTAAGTGAAATCTCACATAATTTCCAAGGACAAGCTTATTGCTTTGGAGGAGGATACTACAGAAGAGGACATTTAGAAGATGCCTTAGTAGGCAAAACTATGGATTCAAGCAAAAAGGTTAAGGCTATTGCGCCAACACCAGAGAGCATTGATTACCATATTGCAATAAGTGAAGAATGTCAGGTAGGAGACACTGTAATTATGGTCTTTAGAACTCAAATATTTGTAACTAGAAGTAAGGTAGCTATAGTTGAAGGATTAAGCCAAGGAAAACCAATAATTTCATCCATCTACAATTCTTTAGGAGAGTTAATAAAAGAATATTAAGATGATGAAAAAATTTGTTGTTTTAATACTAGATGGTTTTGGCGTAGGATGGATGGATGATGTGCTAAAGGTAAGACCTCAGGATTATGGTGCAAATACTTTACTTCATATTTTAGAGAGTAAAAAGGATCTTAAGCTTGTAAATCTTGAAAGATTAGGATTAATGAATGTTATAAATAAGGAAACCAACGTTATGAAAAAGTCTCAGATAGCTACATTTGGTAGTGCAAACCTTAAGCATTTTGGGGCAGATACTTTTTGGGGACACCAAGAAATTTTAGGAAGCAAGCCTTTGATGCCTGTGATGGAGCCTATATCAAATAGAATTGATAATATAAAAAAGGAACTAGAAAACAAAGGATACAAGGTTGAGGAAATATTTAAAGAAGATAGAAAGCTACTGATGGTAAATAATGCATTAACTATAGCAGATAATATAGAAACTGATTTAGGTCAAGCTTATAATGTCACAGCTGCCTTAGATTTTATTTCTTTTGAGGAGGTAGTAAAGGTTGGTAGAATTGCTAGATCATTAGTAGATGTATCACGTGTAATTGTCTTTGGAGGTCATGGTGTAACTAAACAAGATATCTTAGATGCAATTGAAATAAAAGGTGATAAATATATTGGAGTAAATGCTCCAAAATCAGGTGTATATAGAGATAGATATCACTGTATTCATCTAGGCTATAAAGTTGATTATAAAGAGCAATTGCCTTATAACTTAAATAAAAATGGAGTAAAAACTACCTTAATAGGTAAGGTTGCTGATATTGTTGAAAATCAATATGGAGAGAGCATACCAGTTGTAGATACTAAAGAAGCAATGATGATTACCTTAAACGAAATACAAAAGAGCAATGGTGGATTTATATGCACCAATATACAGGAAACAGATTTATCTGGTCACGAAGAAAATGTTGAGAAATATGCAAAAAAACTAAAGATAGTGGACGACTATTTAACATATCTAATTAAAGAATTAGATGAAAATGATATTCTATTAATCATGGCAGATCATGGTAATGACCCTACCATTGGTCATAGTAAACATACTAGAGAAAGAGTACCTATTTTAGTCTACAATAAAAATTTGCGTGGTAGCAAAATTGGTGTAAGGGAAACCTTATCTGACGTAGCTGCTACAGTTTCAGATTATTTTGGAGCAGAAAAAATGAAAAATGGAGAAAGCTTTCTAAATAAAATCCATTAGAATATATAATGAAAAGGTTCTTATGTTTATTCTCTTTATATTTAGATGAACATAAGAACTTTTGATTTTATTAGTATTATAGTTGTTCACATATTTTATATATTAGTAGGTATGTGCGAAATTTAAAATTTGTAATATGTTCTAGAATTTCACACAGAAGATTCAAGTGATATAATAATGATATTGGATCTGGTTTAAATAAAGATGAAAAAATACAAACAATTACTTTCTAATACTTACCTGCATTGATTAAATATTCAGAAAATGATAATATAGTAGTATATACCATTCAATTAGGAAGTGAACTAATGAGTAATATACATCGAATAATGTGGTTTGATAAACATATAAAAGCAAAAAAATTTCCAAACAGAAAAAACTTAGCTGAAAAATTTGAAATATCAATAAGACAAGCCCAGAGAGATATAGATTATTTAAAGGATTCTTTAGGAGCCCCTTTGAGTTATGATGCAAAAGAAAGGGGATATTATTATGAGGATGAAACCTTTACCCTACCTAATATATACATAAATGATGAACAAATGAAGTTGTTGAGTTTTTTAGCATATAGTTATGAAAACTATACACAAACTCCAAAGGTTACACAAGTTACTGAATTGTTTAAGAAGCTAACAGAAAAAGAAGTTAAAGATGACAGTATACCAGTATTTGATTTAGAAAAACATATCGCAAAGAACTTTTATTATATTTCTAATGCAATAAAGACGAAAAATAAGCTCTATATAACATATAGAGATTCTTATAAAGGAAATATAGAATCAATAATTCACCCATATAAATTATTTCATAGATATAGAGCAGACTACATAGCTTGTTATAGTGAAGATGCTGAAAAAATTACTGTTTTAAGAGTTGATAGAATAATGGATTTAAAAATGTTAAATCAAGGCTTTGAAGTAAGTACAAAATTTGAGGATAGAGAATACAGTAGCTTTATTGAGAAAGACCCATATGTTGCTAGAATTAAATTTACTAAAGTACCTGATTCTTTAGATTTAACAGGTTTAAATTTTAAGCTTGTTGATGAATTTATTTATGATGTTGAGTTTTATGATGTACATTGTTTAATTAAGTATTTAATTAATATTGATTATTGGGAGAAGATATACTCACCAAAATGGTTGAAAAGAAAGCTTGCTCAAAGATGTTCACAAGTTTTAGATAAATTGGATTTGTAATAGGTGTGACATTATATGTCATGCTATTTTCTATATAATGGGAATGAGAAGAAGTCTAGAAACGTTTCAATAATTTTCAGTTAGCTAAGAGGTGAAGAAATTTGTCAATGAAAATCTTAGAAGATATAGATATGAGAAAAGAATCAAGACCTTTTACAGATTGTTTGTATACTATATTAACTAATAGAGGTTTATTTGATGGACCTAAGTATATGCTATCAGGTATGACCGCAATGGCATTTGTATATGTAGCTCATGAAAGACTTATTCCTCCTTCGACAGAGATGTATACCTTAGCTGCTACGAGTTGGGAAGCTGTTGATAGATTAGGCATATATTCAGAGATATATCAAGGAATGAAATTCAATCCTACCTTTCCGTTATATCAAAAAAAAGCCATAGAAAGAACTAAAGAATCGATAAATAAAGGAATTGCTGCGTTGGTGTGGGCTCCTGGTATTACAGATTTTGGCGTGATATATGGGTATGATGATGAAGATGAAGCCTTTTTCTATAAAGATAGATTTAATGAAGATGAACAGATTTTACTATATAATAATATTGGAAAAGCAGAAGCCTCCTTCTGGATGATTCAAATAATAGGTAATAAAATAAATAAGGATATTAGGGATATATACATTGAATCCTTAGAAAGTGCTATAGACTACTGGGAGCTAGTATATACACCAGAGAAAACAAGAAAAGAATTTGGTGCAGGAAGAAAAGCTCATGAATTTCTTATAGAAGCTCTGAAAAATGACGACTTTCATGATAGGGGAGCTTGTAAAATCATAAATTATAAGATTGTCGCAATAGAGGAAATCTGCCAATATCTAATAGAGGTAAAAAAAGAATTTCCAGAGATAGAAAATGCAAATTTCTATTATAGGGAATTAAACAAAGTTTATAAACAAATTAGAAAGATAATACCAGAAATAATTTATAGGAACACAAAAATAGATAGAAAACATATGCCTAAACTGATAGAGAATTTAGAAGAAGCTAAAGAAATAGAAGAAAAAGCAATTAGTGAATTAAAATGTTTTCTAAGAGAATTATTGAATAATAGATATATTGATATATATGATGTAAAAAAATTTGTTTAGATTAAAGTGGAGTGACCATATTTGGCACTTCGCTTTTTTTATAATGTAAATGTAAAGTTTTCAATTAATCACATTGTTTTTCAGAAAAATTATTATTCGTAGTTTAGTGTTGAAGTGCAATTGGAGGATTTGACAGCAAAGATTAAGAATAATTGGAAATTTAGAGAGGAGATTTTACTATGAGGAATTTATTAAATAGAATTGTACCAATCTTTATGATAATAACACTATTATTTATTACTATCACTGGATGTTCAACCCAAAATACTAGCGCTAACTTGGAATATTATAATAAGATTGATGAGGTAGTAAGTACCTATCATGATAAAGGTCAATTTACTGGGGCAGTACTAGTTTCTAAAGATGGTGAAGTTGTATATAAGAAGGGATTTGGAACAGTAGAGCAAAAAGACTTAAAAATAAAAAATAAACCAGATACTAAGTTTTTGTTATATTCATGTACTAAACAATTTACAGCTATGCTAACTCTCCAGCTTGTCGAGAAGGGAAAATTAAATTTAGAAGACAAGGTTACAGATATTTTAGAATATATTCCAGAAGGAGATTTCAATAGAGACTTAGGGAAAATAACTGTTTATAACTTATTGACAAATACATCAGGGCTTTCGGATTATTACAGAATGATTTTTTCTAAACTTGCGTCAAAAGCTTTTACTAGCGAGGAAATACTAAATATGTTATCTAAATGTAAATATTCAATAACATTTGAACCAGGTACAAAATATAGTTATTCAAATACAAATTTTTATTTATTAGGATTAATAATAGAAGAGATTACAGGTAAGACATATAGTGAAGCTTTAGAGGAAAATATCTGTAAACCTTTAGGAATGAATAATACAGGATATACCGAAAAGAATATTGACTTTATCAATTTTCCCTTTGTACACATGGAAAATTTATATTCAGCAGGAGGGATATATTCTACAGTTGAAGATTTACACCTTTGGGATTTAGCATTATACAATGACAAATTACTTTCAAAGGAATATAGAAAAATAATGTTTGAACCTTTTAGGGATAATTATGCTTGCGGTTGGGCGATAGAAAAGAATCAAATTAATGGTGAAAATAAGACACATACCTATCATAGTGGTGCTCCTACTATAGGCATGAGAAAAGCTTATATAGTAAGAACATTGGAGGATAAGATTTGTGTTGTAATCTTAAGTAATAGTGGAAGAATACCAACTAATATGCACAATGATATTTACAATATTTTATATGATATTAAGATAGATGAAAAAAATGAATAGAAGACAAGGAAAGAAAAATAAAGGTTTATAATAGAATTGTTTAGCAAGATTGTAATGAAGGAGGAATTAATATGCTTCTAAAAAGAAATAGGATTTTGAGCGTAACATTGGCTATATTAATGTTATGTACTATATTCACAGGTTGTAGCCAAAATGTTTTTAAGTCTGTAGAACAACAGCAGATTGAACAGGAAGTAAAAGAAAGTTTATTTACAAACTTAAATGAAGAGAGTATTGATGCTAACAACATAATGTCAATCATTGAAGAACTATCATCAGAAAAATATCTAGGAAGATTACCAGGAACAGAAGGTAATAGACTGGCAGCAAAATATATAATAGATTATTTTAAAGAAATAGGATTGGAAAATCCTGAAGGATTAGAAGATTATAAGCAGTATTATAATCAAAAAGTTTTGTTTACTAACAGTGCTCCTATCTTAGAGTTAGTTAATGAGGATGGAGATAAGCTTAAGGAGTATAATTATATAACACAATTTTCACCTGGAATAGGTGGAATAAATGTTATTAAAGGAGAAGTTACTGCACCATGTCTTATTATGGATGATGTTAAGCAGTATGCAATAGGTAATGAAGAACTAAGAGGGAAAATATTATTAATACCTGATAACATAATAACAGAATTAAACTCTGATTTAGAAAAAACACAAGATTATTCAGCTTTTAATTGGATTATGTCACAAGAGAGTGGGGTAAAAGGAATAGTTGCTGAAATAGATTTAAGAAAACCTAGTCATATACAAAAATATTTTCCTGTATCTAAAATTGCTGATCATATTGATAGATCTGACAAAACAAAGGGGCTAATTCAAGTGGGTTGTAATACTCCCTACTTCAATGAAATAAAAAGAGAAGCAGAAAATGGAGCTTTAATCCACATAAGTGTTGATTATTCAGTTGAAGAGGTTGTAGTTCCTAATATAATTGGGGTAATTCCAGGTACAGATGAAAAACTTAAAAATGAGTATATTATAATTAGCGGTCACTTTGATCATGTAGGTGACAATAAGGATGGGACATATAACCCGGGAGCACTTGATAATGCTTCAGGAACAGCTGCGATGATGGAAATAGCTAGGATATTAATGGAAAACGAAGTGAAGCCTAAAAAATCAATTGTGTTTATTGCCTTTAATGGTGAGGAGGAACTTTTGAAAGGTTCAAAATATTATACAGAGAATCCTGTTTTTCCACTGGACAATACAGTTCTAATTAATATGGATATGGTTGGTTCAACTAGGAAGCCTCTTTTTGTAATGGATGCTATGCTGGAAGAAAATAAATTAAAAGATGAAATATATAAGTATGTACAACAATTTGGTATCGATAGCTATAATGGAAGAACCAATAGAAGCGACCATACACATTTCGAGGAAAAGGGAGTTGAAGCAATTACCTTGATTCAACCAGATGAAAAAAGTGGTTATCACAGTCCTAAAGATACAATAAAGCTTGTGAATAAGACAAAGATAAAATTAATTATCAAGCCATTATTATACTATTTAGATAAAAATGCATATTGATAGAAGTAGAGGGACTATGTGTCCCTCAAAAACATTTTTCGGACTTTAAAAAACATAGGGGACAAAAAATCACTCAATATCACTTAAAAATTAGGTTATATAATCTTTGTCTAAAAATCTATATGACAATAACCATTAGGATTTTTTTCTAGATATTTTTGATGATATTCTTCTGCTATATAAAAGCACTTTAGAGATTCGATTTCTGTGACTATGGGTTGATCATATAGCTTTTGTTGTTCTTTTCTTGAATCAAGTATTATTTCTAAGTCTAGCCCATCAATATAATATATACCAGTCTTATATTGTGAGCCAATATCAGGTCCCTGCTGATTTTGTATTGTTGGATCAATCATCTTCCAAAATTTATTGAGAAATACCTTTAAGTTTATGACTTTTTCATCGTATCTGACATAACAAGCTTCTGCATGTCCAGTCTGAGATGTTTTTACCTGTTCATATGAAGGATTTTCAACTTTTCCATTTGCATATCCAACTTTAGTTTCTATTACTCCGTTAATTCTAGATATATATGCTTCTACACCCCAAAAACAGCCTCCTGCTAAAACGATTTCTTTCATTATTATCTCCTCTTATAAATTATTTTTTATTACATTTAGAATAACAATTTTATATTAGTCTTGCAAGAATAGTTTTTACCTTTGTCTTAATTAGATAAAATAAGCTATAGACTATTTTTAAATATATAATGATATAATCAAATATATTTATATAATTTACCATCAAGAGGAAACCGTAGTTATAGTGATGCGGAGAACCATATCGTAAGTAACGGCTTTTTCTGTTATTAACATGATACTTTTGAGGACTATCAAATAGTCCTTAATTTTTTTATAAAAATAGTTTTTTAGAATTCAATTAATTATTTATTATGAATAGGAAATGTGTTCGAGTTGTAGATATCTCAAGAATAAAAATGTTTGGAAGTTATACTTGAGTGTTTTATATTGTTCCAGAAAAAATATTAAAAAAGCATAAAAAAAACACAAAAAAAACATATTTGGTATTTATACTATATTTCATAACAAATACTTAAAAAGGGGAGCAAAAGTTATGTTTAAATTAAAAAAATTTGCATCAATACTATTGATAGGAGCAATTATGCTATCATGTATTGGATGTTCTAAACAAAATGTCATTAATGATAAAGAGCAATCAGTTCAATCAGAAGGTGAGAAGAAAACAGATATGGTCGTCCATGTACTGTCAAAAATATCTATCGAAAGATTAGGTGTTGAATTTGATCTTCCTCAATCTTGGAGAGATAATGCAATTAAAAATCTTTTTTCAACAGATATATCTCCATTAAATCAAAATAAAGATGATGCTATTTTTGGTGACGCTACGTATTATTTCACACCTGAGGACATAAGAAAAGAGTTTGCATCAAGCAAAAAACAAGAAGAGGATTATAAAAAAATCATAGAAAATTCAAAACTATTAGTAGCTATTACTTTATTTGATAAAGTTAATTTAGAAAGAGAATTAAATAATGGAAAGAAATTAGAGGACTTTATAAACGGTGAGAATATTGAAAAGCTGGGTGAAAAAGGGGAATATGTATTCTATTTTAGTTATGATGAAATGAATGGTGAAGGACTAAAGGATGAAGAAAAAGATGTATTTAATGAGATGCATTCAGAAATAGAAGATTTGGAAAATACTTTAGAAATATTTGAACCATACAAATTTGATTTGGGATACATTGGAGATTTTAAAGCTAAGGATTTTCAAGGAAATAGCATAGATAAAACTAGTTTTGAAAATTATAAATTAACAATGGTAAATGTATGGGGGACAGGCTGTAATCCATGTATACGTGAAATGCCGGAGCTAGAAGAATTATACAAAGAAATGAAAGAACAGGGAGTTAATATAGTTGGAATTGTATCAGACGCTACTAATGAGAAGAATGAAAAAAATGCTAGGAAGATAATAGAAAGAACTGGTGTAACTTACTCAAATATAATACCAGATGAAGTACTAAAGAAAGGATTATTAAATCAGGTAATAGGTTTCCCAACTACAGTGTTTTTTGATAGTAAAGGCAATATAATAGGTAAAGAAATAGTAGGTGCAGCAAGTAAAGAGTATTATAAGAAAGCTATCGAAGAAAGACTTGAAAACATCAAATAGAAAATTAGAGGTGGGATAATGTTAAATAAACTGAAGTATGGAGTTCTTACAGTGAGTATCATATCAATTTTGTATGGCATCAATGCTGGTGAAGTAGATACTGTACTCAATAAGGCAATAAATATATGTTTGGAGTGTATAGGAATTGGATAAAAGGAAAATAGTACAAATATTATCTGTATTCTTTACAAATGGATATATAAAAGGTTTTTTAAAAGGTAAAATATATACTGGTAATCTAAAGAAAATTTGTATTCCAGGACTAAATTGTTACTCATGTCCTGGAGCATTGGGTTCATGTCCTATAGGTTCACTACAAGCAGTTATAGGAAGCATGATGCATAAGTTTTCTTTTTATGTTATAGGTTTAATAACAGGAATAGGAGTGTTATTTGGAAGATTGGGTTGTGGATGGATATGTCCTTTTGGATTAATACAGGAGCTGTTTAACAAGATTCCTTCACCTAAAATAAGAATTGTAAAAGGGGATAAGTTCTTAAAATACTTTAAATATATAATATTAATAATGTTTGTTATATTGCTTCCTATGGTTTTAGCAGATGAACTTGGGATGTCGGACCCATATTTTTGCAAATATATATGTCCAGCTGGAACATTAGAAGGTGGAGTACCTTTAGTGTTAATGAATGAGCCTCTAAAATCTACCATAGGTTTCTTATATACATGGAAGATTACACTTCTTGTCATTACAATTATTTTATCAATTATAATATATAGACCATTTTGTAGATACATTTGCCCACTAGGAGCTATATATTCAATATTTAATCCGATTAGCTTTTATAAATTTGAAATAGATAAAGATAAATGTACTGAATGTGGATTGTGTACAAAAAAATGTAAAATAAATATTGAAGTATATAAAAATCCAAATAGCCCAGAATGTATCAGATGTGGAGAATGTAAAAAAGCATGTCCACAAAACGCTATAAAAAGTGGTATAATGAAGTAATAAATATGAGTGAAAATAAAGGTGTAGATGTTTCTACACCTTAGCTATTTTGTAATTTGTGATATTTAAAATTGTAATTATTATAGAATTAATTCTAATTAGATTAGAAATTTGAATAAAGCTGAATGAACCAATGGGTTATATGGAGGGAGTTAGATAATGAGGGATACTGTATTAGTTATTGAAGACGAGTATAATATCAGAAAAATTGTATGTGATTATTTTAGAGCAGAAGGATTTCATGTTATACAAGCTCCTAATGGTAAAGAGGGTATTGAAAGATTTGAAGAAGAAAAAATAGATTTGATTATTCTTGATATAATGATGCCCGAGTTAGATGGCTGGACAGTATGTCGACGAATACGTAAACAATCTGATGTCCCTATCATTATATTAACTGCTAGGACAGAAGATGATGATGAATTAATGGGATTTGAGCTTAAAGCAGATGATTATGTAAAAAAACCCTTTAGTCCTGGAGTATTAGTTGCTAGAGCAAAAATTTTATTAAACAGAGCAAGAGGAACAATTTTAGAAGATAAAGAAAAAATGATAAAAGCAGGAATAGAAGTTAATAAATCAGAAAGAAAAGTTAAGGTTGATGGAAAAAATATTGAATTAACACCTAAAGAATTTGAAATATTAGGATATCTAATGGAACACAGTGGAATAGTTCTTTCTAGAGAAAAAATTTTAGATTCAATATGGGGTTATAATTACTTTGGAGATATAAGAGTAGTTGATAATCATATTAAAAAGCTTCGTAAAGCATTAGATGATAAAGCATATTTAATAAGGACAGTTTTTGGAGTAGGATATAAATTTGAGGTGAAGGAATGAGAAAAAGAAGTATTGTGACAAAGTTGTTTGCTATAACAGCATTGTTACTATTAATTTTTTTTAGTATGCAATTTATTTTTCAATACTTCTGGTTGGAAAAATTTTATATATACAATAAAAACAAGGAAATAATACAAAATGTAAGTATGTTAAAAGAAAAACTAGAGAAGGATTTATTAAACGATAAAGAAATAAACAAATTATTGATGATACTGTCTGAAGAAAACAATGCTTCATCAGGAATTGTAAATATATATGGAATCCCTAAGTATGGTCTAAATGGAGGAAGTAATGTTTCACATATAAAAATAAAAGATAGCAAAGATGATGAGTATTTAGTATACATTGAAAAATTTTTAAGGTATCCAGATTTTCAAAAGTTATTACAGAATAAGAAAAATATTAATATAACAGGACGGGTAATATCAGGAAAAGAAAAAGAAATTTATCCTGCTACTATATCTATAGATGATAAGACTTTTGGTTTACAATCATCAGATACGGAGGCAATAGTAATTTCAGAAAGAAAAGATAATGATAATGAAACTAAGAGGAATGTTGAAGAAAATGAACAATCTAGTGATTATAAGAAAACATATGTTTTAATACCAGCTGTGGTAGAGATTGATGGAATTATAGAGAATATTCAACTGATGGAACAAAAAGATTATGTCATGGAATATAAGAAGAACCAATTAATGAAAGAAGTGAGTTTGTTTTTACAAGAGAATAAAGATATAAAAGCATTATTTTCAAATAGTGAGTTAGTTCACTATGTAAAAGTAGATCCTATTACTGGAATTAAGAACATAATATTTGTTCAGCCTGTATTTTTAAATAATGAAGAACCTACGTTTATGTTCACATTAACTTCTTTACAATCTATTACTGAAGCAATAGATATAATGAAACTTTATTTTTTTATAATATTTTTAATAGTGTTGGCAGCAGCAGTTATTGCATCCTATTTTTATTCTAAATTAATAACCAAGCCTCTTCTACAAATAAATAAAGTTACTAAACAAATGGCTAGGTTAGATTTTTCAAATCAATGCAATATGAAAAAAGAAGATGAAATTGGAGAATTAGCAAAAAATATAAATAGCTTATCTGTAAAATTAAAAGAAGCAAAGGAAAAATTAGAGACTGCAAATCAAAAACTGTTAGAAGATATAGAAGTAAAAGAAAAAGTAGAACAATTTAGAAAAGAATTTATTGCTAATGTTTCTCATGAACTTAAAACCCCTTTAACTGTGGCTAAAGGAATTTGTGAAGGTATACGGGATGGAATTTATGATTCAAATAATGCTGAGTATATAAGTCAGATATTAAATGAAATTAATGGTATGAATGGATTAGTATATAATTTGTTACAATCATCTAAAATACAGATAGAAGTACAACCATTAAAAAATGAGATTTTTCAGTTATCAGATGTAATATTAAAAGTTCATAATCGATTCAAAACCTTCGCAAAGGATAAAAAAATACAGGTTATGATGGAACTAACTGATGAATTTGTTATGGCTGATGAGGATAAGATAGAAACTGTAATAGGCAATTTATACAGTAATAGTATCAAATATTCCAGCACAGGAGAAAAAATCAGAATTAAGATGGAAACTAAACAAGAACAGTGTATGTGTACAATAGAAAATAGTGGAGTAAAGATTCCAAAGGAAGAATTATTAAATATATGGGAACCGTTTTATAGAATTGAAAAATCAAGAAATAAAGAGTTAGGTGGTTCAGGGTTAGGGTTATATATTGTGAAGCAAATTCTAGATAAGCATAAAAGTAAATATGGAATACAAAATACTGAGTGGGGAGTTAAGGTTTATTTTTCTTTAACAAAAATAGATACTGATTTTAAGAAATAGCCTTTAACTATTATATAGTAAAAAAATCATAAAGATTGTCTTGAGAATATAAGTGTAATTACAAGATGATTGAGTCAGATCACTGTAAGTTTTTGAAAAATAGAAAATTTCTATATTATCTATTAATTAAACAGATTTATTAATGTAGGAGTTGCAGCTTCAATAGTTATTTACGAGGGATGAACGATATGCATTTTATATTCAGTAGGATTTAAAGCATATGATAAAGACTATCCTTGGGAAAAAGTTATATATTAATAAGGAGAGGATAAGGCAACTATTGATGCATATAAAAGCTGGAAAAATAGCTTCTTAAAAGTCACCTGCAAAGAAACCTCAGATTGAGCCCTAGTAAATTAATAAATTATAGATTTGATTTTAAGAGCTTGTTTCCTCAACGCTTTTATTTGATAAAAGGAAACAAGCTCTTTACAGAGCCGTAGAAAATTCCTGGAGAAATCCTATATTATGGAGTAAGAAAAATCTCTTATATCGTTGAATCAGAAAAGTAACGAGCTATATGACCCCCAAAACTTGACTATATAAATCTTTAAAGGAATTACAACAAAAAGCTAATAGATATGTTTTAATAAACAAAATAGCTGTAAATAAATATATAGTATAGAGATATCAATATTAACGTGGCGTAAGCCACTTATTGTCCTTATTGACCGTTTCTTTACTGAACACTAATAACCACTCGAACTATAGCGGTTATTAATAATGGTTAAACAATTTCTTTACTCTTATTTTTTTCTACTTTAGACAGTTTCTCCTCAACCAAATTATAAAATACAGGAATAATAACCATTGTTAATATAGTTGATACTAGTAATCCAGACATTAAAGCTACAGACATCGGTACAAACAGTGGGTTACGTGAAAGTACTAGTGGTATTAGCCCCATAACTGTAGTTATTGTACTTAATAATATAGGTCTAAATCTTCTGTCTACTGCCTCAATACATGCTTCGTTCAATGATTTTCCTTGTGCTCTAGAATGATTAATAACATCAATTAAGAGTATAGCATTATTTACAACTATTCCTATTAAGCTTACCACTCCCATTGCTGATGTTGCAGATAGTGGGTTTCTAAATATGAGTAATCCTAAAATACAGCCGATAAACGAAAGTGGGACAGTAAATAAAATTAAAAGTGGCTGAACAAAAGAATTAAATTCAATCAATAGTATTATATATATAGCAAACAAAGCAAATAAAGCTGCAATCCCCATAACTCCAAACAAATCATTTATCTGGTCTTTCTCCCCTTCAAATACTATTTCTACACCGTTTAAATTAATATCTTTTAACTTTTCATTTTTCAATTCATCTTGAATAGCTACTGAACTATAACCTGGTTTCACATTACTATACACAGTTATTGTAATATCTTTATTAAAGTGTTTAATTGTATTCACCTTAGATTCAAGTTCAATTTCTGCAATCTCCTTTAATAGAGTTTTATTTCCTGTTATTGAAGATTTCACAGCTAAATTTTCTAATTGATTTAATGATTCTATATCACTTTTTACGATAATATCAAATTCACTTCCATTTTTCCTATATACTGAAGAGTTACTACCCTTTAATGCGGTATTCATCTGTTTAACAATGTCGTATTTAGTGATTCCCATTGATGATGCGATTTCAGAATCTATATTTAATTCATATTCATAAGTATTCCCTTCATCATCATCTCTTACATTTAGAGTTCCTGGAATTTCATTAAGCTTATTTACTATCTCATTAGATACTTCTTTAATTTGGTTTAAGTCGTTACCATTAACTCTAACAGTAACAGGCGCTCCTATTGGTGCTGCATATTCTAAAAGATTAACCTTGGTTTTTCCTCCTACAATTTTTGTATCCAGCTCTTCTTGAAGATATGCTGCAAATTCTTCATTACTTTTAAATCTATTACCAGCATTTAAATCCAATTTTATCATAATCTGTGCAAAATCGTTAGATGGTGCACTTGGTAATACAGTTAGATAAAATTTAGGAAGACTAATCCCTATTGCAGTAGTATAACTTGTAACTTCTTTCTGATTTTTTAAAATATTATATATTTCATCTGTAAGTTTTTCGGTTTTATCTAAGTTTCCTACTACTTCAGAGTTTACATCAATATAGATTATATTTTTATCTGCATAAGGGAAAAATTGAAGTCTAATCTTGGATATTAAACTTAATGCTACCCCAAATATAGATAAAGCAATTAATAATGTTACTATTTTTCTTTTTAGTCCAAACTCTAGTAGTTTATTGAAAAACTTACGAGTTCTCTCTTGTTTTTTTTCTTTATTTTTATGCTTGCTCTCCTTAAAGAATATACATGCTATCGCTGGTATTACTATCATAGCAACTGCATAAGATGCTATTAATGAAATAATTACAACTATAGGTACGCTAGATAAAAATTCACCTGCACTTCCTGGAACCATTAATAAAGTAGCAAAAGCTACAATTGTCGTAATAGTAGAAGTAAAAACTGGTCTTGCTGTTTCTTTTACTCCTTCAAAAGCAGATTCAGTATTAGATAGACCTGCATCAATATGATTTTGTATAGCTTGACTTACTACAATTGAATTATCTACTAAAATTCCTAACGAAATAATTAAAGCCATTATTGAAACAAATTGTATTTCAATTCCCAGAACATACATAGAGATAAAAGTAATTAGCATAGTAAGTGGTATAGCAGTTGAAACTACAAGTGCGTTTCTAAAGCCAACTCCAAAAAAAATTACCATTATTACAAATATAATTCCTTGTAATAAGCTTTTAGTAAAGTTATTTACTGAATTTTTTACGTCAGTAGGTTGATATAAAACTTCATCTGTAGAAACGTCATCTGGAATCTGTGTTTTTAGATCTTCTAGTTTTACTCTTACATCCTCACCTATTAGTATAACGTTTTTACCTGTATCAAAATAGCCTGTTAATAAGATTGTATTTTTACCATTATGCTTAAACTTATAGCTTCCATCTTCATACTCAAAATTAATATTTGCTACATCCTTAAGCCTGACAAGTGCTCCTGTTTCTTCTGACGCAGTAATTACTATATTTTCAATATCTTTCAAAGAGGTAAATCTTCCGGGAGTGTTGACATTTATTTTACCACTCTCAAAGTTTATCGAACCTGAAGGAATATCAATATTCTGCATTTTTATTAAGTTAACAACATCTTCTAATGATAAATCGTATTGATTCAATTTATCCATTTTAACATTAACTTTTACTTCCTTTTTTAACTTTCCGTCTACTTCAATTCTTGATACTCCATCTATTTTAGTTAATTCTTTTTTTATTTCTTCTGCATAATAAGCTAACTGCTCATATGAATATCCATCACCAGATAGACTTATAATCATTCCAGCTGTATCAATTAGATTAGTATTTATTTCACTATCCATACACCCATCTGGAAGATCATTTTTTATATCATCTAGATTCTGCCTTAATTGGTTCCATGATTTATCAATATCTGCTTTATTTTCTAAAGTTACAATGACTACTGATACGCTATTTTTTGATTGCGACTGCACCTTTTCAAATCCATCTATTTCTGTTACTATATCTTCAATTTTATTAGTAATCAATTTTTCTACTTCTTTAGGGGCTGCTCCTGGGTACACAGTAGTAATCATTGCAACAGGTCCCGTAGCGTCTGGATTCTCCTGCTTAGGAATATAATAATAACTATATATTCCTACAATTGCTACCATCACTGCTAGAAATAGTGTAATTTTTCTTTTGTTAATTGCTGTTTTTACTATATTATTCATACCTACACCTCAGATTTGTTGTTTATATTTACCTTGTAACCAGCTTTTAAATTCTTCATTCCTTCTACTACTAACTGATCTTTTACATTAAGTCCTTGAACTAATACCTTGTCCTCATATATTGTTTTAATTTGTATATTTTTTCTAACAGCTCTTCCATCCTGTACTATATATACATAATCTTCACCGTCATTCCTAATTACTTGTATAGGTATCCATATTCCTGAGTGTTCTCCTATGTTTATTGAAACCTTAACTATCGAACCAATATTAAATTCTCTATCATCAAGATCTTCCTTTAAACTTATTTCAACATTATAAGTTCTGCTTTTTGAATCGGGGATCTTATCTATATTAATTACTTCTCCATTAAATTCTGTATCATCTGCGGTTATTATTGCCTGTGAACTTATTTTTAGTTTTTTTACATCCTTTTGTGTAAGTCCAACATTTACAACTGCATTATCAGTGCTTACAATTGCTATCGGATAACCTGCTCCTACAATTTCTCCACTTCTATTTAGAACACTTACTATGTAACCATCTATATCAGAAACCAAAACTGCATCATCAAGTAGATTTTTGTTTGCTTCATATTGAATTTTTGCTGCTTCATATTGAGATAGAGCGATCTTTTTATCCTCTTCTCTGCTGCCATTTTCTGTCTCAGATAGTATTTCTTCAGACTGTTTAAATTGAATTTCGCTACTATCAAGTTTAAGCTTAGCATCATCAAGTTGTTTTTTTGAAATGGCTCCTTGTTCAAATAATTTAGTTAAATCATTATAAACTTTTAATGTATAGTCGTATGCTTTTTGTGCATTTTCTACGTTTAATCTTGCTTTATTAATAGCTTCTTCACTGGCTCCATTTACTGCTTTGTCATACTGTGCTTTAGCAGCTTCCATTTGTGCTTTCGAAGCTTTTAGTTGGAAGTTTAAATCCTGCTTATCTAACTCTGCAATTTTTGTTCCATTTTTAATTTTTTTGCCTTCTTCTACATATATGTTTGATATTTTACCACCTGTTTTAAAGCTGTACTTTTTTGTTTCTTTAGCTTCTAATATTCCAACATAATCTATTGAGTTTATATGTGATTCTTCTTTAATTTGCACAACATTTACAGGAATTATTTTTTCTTTTATAGATTGTTCTTTATTATTAGAACAACCTGATAATAAGATTGTTGCTATAATTAATAATGATAATATTCTTTTCATAATTAAACCTCCAGTCATTTCAAGGTATTTGTCAAAGCTTTTACTACTAAAAACCCTGTAACCCTTGATTTATGTATTTATTTATAATATAAAGAATAATGGTTAGTACCTTTGCAAGTTTTGTAAATCTCCTTTAATCTCAAAAACAGACTCTCTAAATCTGTCATTTTATATTGTCCTCATTGTCATGCTGTTTCTATCTCTCATAAAACGTTACTTGATTATACTGATGCATTTTCAGTTATTTAAAAACCTTTTATTTATTATTATCATTAGAGTTTTCTGGTTCTATTCGCGGTGATGAGTCTCTCTTATCATATATTACCTCATCATGACACCTCATCAGCTATTAAAGCTGAGGAGGTGATTTTATGATTTTGTTGTTTGATTTCTTACAAAAACTAAAACTACTGAAAGATTTTCTGGATTGTCATAATAGTCCCTAATGTTAGAAATACAATTCCTACTATTTTAGATAATTTTTCTTCTGATGCAAGGTTAGCAAATTTAGAAGCCATTTTAGCACCTATTATTCCTCCCACAGATGAAATTAATATTTCTTTGATTGGAAAACCAGAGTGAATAAAATGACATAAAGAACCAGAGAAAGCAGTGCAAGCCATAATTAAAACTGAAGTTCCAACTGCGGTTTTCATATCATATCCTAATATAAATGTAAGTATCATGAGTATCATTATTCCACCGCCGGCACCTACTACTCCACAAATTATACCGATTAAAGTTCCAAATATAATAGAAGCTAATATTTTTTTATCATTGAAGAAAGAAAAATTGTATTTTTCTTTGAACTTTTTAAGCTTAACATTCATTGGAGTTCTCATAAATTGAATACCCATAATTAAGGTTACTATACCTGAGCTTCCCCCTAGTGTGCTATCAGGTATATATTTGGAAAGAAAACTCCCTAATAAGGCTCCTATTACTGCCATGATAGCCATATAAATTCCATTTTTAATATCAATGTTACCATGTTTGTAATATGTTCTAGCAGAAGCAGCAGAAGCAAAAACGTCTGTAGCTAAGCTTATTCCAATTGCTGTATAAGCAGGATAACCTAAAAAAGTTACTAACATGGGAGTTACAATAACAGCTGCTGATGCACCAACTAAACCTGTTACTACTCCTGCGCCCCATCCTGCAAGTAAAATTACTAATATATAAATTATAGTCATCAAAATCCTCCTTCATTAGATAATGTACTTTTCTCTTTCTTCCTTTTTCATGCATAACTTCATCAGTCAATTTATATTGATTCTGTGAAGAATGTACGAAATCAATACAAATGATATTTAATGAAAATTAATAGTAATTGTTTTCGCAAGTTTTTTTACTTAAGACAATTATATTTTTATAACACATTTGTTTATAGTAATATTTTTAGATAAAAATTGGAGTATTTTCAGATAGTTATTCATGAGAGGATTAATCAATTGTATAGAGTTACTTAATTTAGTATACTATTAGTAAATCATGGGTTAGGAAGGTGTACAAATGTATTCTATAGTTATTGTTGATGATGAACCATTGATTGCAAAGGGTATTGAAAGAAGCTGTAAATGGGAAAAGTTTGGAGCAAAGGTTGATTTAGTTACTTCTGATCCCGAGGAGGCTCTTGATTTTATAATAAAGAATAGACCACATATTGTTTTTACAGACATTAATATGGGCGATTTTTCAGGTATAGAGCTTATGAAAAAGGCAAGGATAGAAGGTGTGGATAGCGAATTTGTTGTTATTAGCGGTTACAGCGAATTTGAATATGTTAGAAATGCAATGAAATACAATGCCTTTTATTATCTATTAAAACCTATAGATAAGAAGGAACTGGCAAGTATCATGTCCAATTTAATCATGAATATTAAAGGAAAAAAAGAAACTGATTCATCTTTCGAATTTATGGAAAACTTACTTATCAATACCAAGATAACAACGCATAGAGAACTTTTTGAACTTAACAATTTTAATGTAGAAAAACCAGGATTTCAAACTGTAGTTATTGAAGGAAACATACATAAAAAATTGTTAAAGAATATTATAAGGGATAATAAATATCTTGTCTTGAAAATCGGTTCATGCAAAAGGGCGTATTTTATTAATACGGACAGAGATATTTATAGTGAATATTTAATAGGAACTGTAAAAAAATCGAATGTGAAAATAGGGATAAGCTCTTTTTATGATCATGAGGTTTCTCCATATAAATCTTTTGTTGAAGGTGATATTGCACTATGTAATCATTTCATTTATAAAGAATTAAATATATTTAAATATGATATAAAGAAAAAAGACATCTTAACTATTATAAAACCATGCGCTGAATGCTTTAATGATTTTGATAAAGTAAAGCCATTTTTAAAAAATTTATCTGAGTATGTTAGGAATAATGAACTTTCAATTTTAGAAATAACTCTATTATATAACTATTTTTCTAATACGATGGAATATATAAATGTTACATCTACACAAGGTATAGAATCACAGCATAAAACATACGAAGAAATAATTTCTTCCTTTAAAGATATGGAGGATTTAGCACATTTTTTGTATGAGTACATTAACAATTCATTTAAAGAGGAGTTAGATGAAAACGATAGTAAAGATAATAATATATTTGATGAAATAATAAACTATATTCATGAAAATTATTTAGAACCCTTATATTTAGCTGATATAGCAGATAAGTTTTTTTACAATCAAACATATATAAGTGATTTAATAAAAAGAAATTTAGGTAAGAACTTTACTGAATATGTTATAGAATTACGTATTGAGAAAGCATGTGCATTGTTATCTTCTACTAATAATTCGATATCTTTCATTGCAGCAAAATGTGGTTACAATGATTACTGTTATTTTTCTAAGCAGTTTAAGAAAATTACAGGGAAAACACCAAGTGCTTATAGAAAGGAATAGATGTATGAAAAAGTTTACCGATATTAAAATTCGTGGTCAAATTAGATTTATTGTTATAATAGTTGCAATAATTTTAGTTTTTTCAGCTTTTGTCATATTGTATTTTATTGCTGAAATACTTGTAGATAGAAATAAGGCTTACTATGAAGCTAATACCAGCGTAGTTGAGGCTAATATAAGCACAATGTTGAACAGTATTAAAATCAATAACAATAACTACTCTTATGTTTTAGAAATAAGTGAAACTTTAACTTCAGAAACTGTAGAAAAGAATAAGCTAGAAGATTATTTTATAAATGGCTATGCAAAATTTAATTCTTTCTTTCATGAAACCATGGAGGGTATTATATTGTATCCTATGAATGGAGAAAAAATCATTGTTGGAAAAGAAGATTTAGTGAACAGAGTATTTAACAAAACTAAAGAACAGTATGATTTTGATAATAATTCTTATCAAAAAACTTTCTTTACTGAAAGCATATTTGATGAAAACACCAATGAATATTATTTTGCCTGTGTGAGTCCAATATATGAAGCTGATAATATAGAGCCACAAGGATATTTCATTTCAATTATCAATTATGATTTTGTAAGTAATATTTTAAAAATAAATAAGGAAAAAGAAATAGATACAATTATATTACTTTTAGAGGATAATAAGATTATTACTAATAATAAGGAAATATCTATAGAAGTATCTGAAAAAATCATGAAATATATAGATAAAGATAGAATACTAGATGAATATATAAGTATTAAAAATACTGAACATATATATTTTGAGAAAAACATTAAAAATACTTATTGGAAAATAATAACATTAGTACCTAAGAAAAAAATTCAAAGAAACGCTGGTTCTATAAGACCAATATTTGTAGTGATTGGAGTTATAAGTATTGTCATACTTTCATTTGTAAGCAGAAAAATCATCTCAGCAATTACCAGACCAGTCGAACAAATTGTAGAGAAATTAGATGAATATGAAACCTCTGAGGATTATGAGGATATTGAGACTCCTTTGAAAAATGAAATTAGTGAAATTGCTATGCATATTAATGAAATGATGCATAAAGTAAAAAATTCAAACAAGAAACTTTTAGATACTCAAAAGACATTATTTCAATTAGAAATAGCAATGGTACAAGCGGAACTTTCTTATTACCAAAGTCAAATAAATCCTCATTTTTTATACAATACTTTAGAGTGTATAAGAAGTTTAGCAACTTTTCATGATGCGCCTGAAATAGAAAAGCTATCTTTAGCTATGTCAAAAATATTTAGATATGCAGTAAGAGAAGAAACTATTGTTACATTAGAAGATGAATTAAAATGTGTGGGTGAGTATTCTAACGTAATGACTTTAAGATTTCCAGAAAAATATGAATATATTGTAGATATAGATGAATATATTAAGGAAATACCAATTACTAAAATGACTTTGCAACCTATTGTAGAAAACAGTTTTAAATATGGGATTACCAACAAAAAGAAAAAAGGCAAAATATATATAAAAAACAAGAAAGGAAACAACTGTGTAAATATAGAAATCATTGACACTGGGAAGGGTATAGCTAAGGACAAGCTTTGTGAGATTAATGAATATCTATTAAAAGATGAAGATAAAGATTTAACAAATCATAATAGTGCAAGACTTGGACTAAAAAATATTAATAAAAGAATTAAATTGTGTTTTGGCAAGGAGTATGGTATAAAGATAGAAAGTATAGAAGGATATTATACAAAAGTTATATTAATGCTTCCACCAAGAAACAAATAACACAATGAACTCAGGTATATTCAAATAAATAACTAGTCAGTATATTAGTCTATTTTGAATAATACTTCTTCGCCAGAAATCACTGATAGATTAGCTATTAATGGTGAATATTTAATAATCTATATAAATTTCTATTTTTTAAGTTTTAGATGAGTTATAATATATATATTATGGTTAATCTAATAAAATTAGTGGAGGATAAATAGAATGAATTTATTAAATAAATTTAAAGCTCTACCAAAACGTGATATTGGTTTAACAGTTCTCATTATTTTTATAATACTTTTACTTATTTTAGGATGCAAAACATTTATTTATGGATCTTATGTTTCTACTAATGCAGTAGGAATATCACAGATAAAATTAGAGAATAATGAATTAATAGTTGCAGGAAATATAGCTGACAGTGCTTCAGGATTTAGCGGTTATAAATACAGAATAGATGATGAAAAATTATATTTGAAGTTAAGATATAGCCTTGTAAATGATTTAAACCCCTCTGGTCATTTTAGTATTAAAATTGTTGATGATGACTTAAAGGATGTTAAAAAGGTATTTTTTCAAGGAGGAAAAACAGAAGATATAAAGCTTTTATTAAGCAGATGATGAATTTAAAAGATAAGAGTCTAGATAAAATAATATATTTTACTAGACTCATTGTTATTTTTATAGATAAATATATCTGCTATTGACCATGCTTATACCATTTGATAGTTTTTTCAAGTCCCGTATTGATATCATATACAGGATTATATTTTAATAATTTATTAGCTTTACTTATATCTGCTAAACTATGCTTTACATCTCCTGATCTTTCACTTGTAAATTTGGGTTTTATATCAACATTAAGATATCTGCAAATTTTATTATATAAATCAATTAATGTAATCCTTTTGCCACAAGCTATATTGAAAACTTCACCTATAGCTTCATCTTCTGCGATACAAGCTTTTAAATTAGCTTCGATAACGTTTCCTATATACGTGAAATCTCTAGACTGTAAACCATCTCCATAAATAGTAGGAGCTTTTTTATTTAATAGCTTGATAATAAATTTTGGTATTACAGCTGAATATATTGAATTTGGGTCTTGTTTTTCACCGAACACGTTAAAATATCTTAATCCTATTGTTTTAAGTCCGTATAGTTCACAAATATTTTTTCCATACAATTCATTAACTTTCTTAGTTATAGCATATGGAGATAATGGTATACCTAATTTATCTTCTTTTTTTGGTAAGGTACTTTCATCACCGTACACGGATGATGATGATGCATAAATAAACCTTTTGATTTTATATTCCTTTGCAGCTATCATCATATTAAGACTACCAGTTATATTTACATCGTTTGTTGTTCTAGGATTTTTAATTGATCTTGGTACAGACCCTAGTGCAGCTTGATGAAGTACATAATCAATTCCATTACATGAACTAAGGCAAATATCCGTATTTCTTATGTCTCCTTCGATAAGCTCAAAGTTATTATTTTTTAAAAATATATTTATGTTTTCTTTTTTTCCAGTTGAAAAATTGTCTAGTACCCTAACTTTATATCCCAAGTCTAGCAATTTCCCAACAATATTTGAACCAATAAATCCAGCTCCACCTGTAACTAAAAAACTGGTATCCTTTGATATTTTACTTCTGAAATAATCCATACTAAAGCCTCCAATATTTAAAACCATTCTTTTGAGCGTTTTCCTTATCAAAAATACCTTTTACATCTATAAGAACTGGGTTTTTATCTGAACACATCTTCTTTAAATCTTCATAGCTTGTATCAGCAAAGACATCATGCATTACTGCAAATATTAAACAATCCATATTTTTTATTTCATCTAGATTTTTTAGTTTTATACCATATTCATCAAATACTTCTTGAGGATCACAAATTAAATCAACAACACTTACAAATGCACCATATTCCTTTAATTCATTTATTATATCTATTACTTTTGTATTTCTTATATCAGGGCAGTTTTCTTTAAATGTAAAGCCCATAACTGCAATGTTAGCTTCTTTTATTTTTTTATCGCTTTTAATAAGATTTTTAACAGTATTTTCTGCTACATATTTACCCATATTATCATTTATTCTTCTACCTGCAAGTATTACTTCAGGGTAATATCCAAGATTCTCTGCTTTATAAACTAGATAATAAGGATCTACTCCTATACAATGACCTCCAACAAGACCGGGATTAAAATTGATAAAATTCCATTTTGTTGATGCGGCTTTTAGTACAGATTTTGTATCAATTTTGAGTTTGTTAAATATTATTGATAGTTCATTCATAAAAGCTATATTTATATCTCGTTGAGCGTTTTCAATAACTTTTGCTGCTTCTGCTACCTTTATATTTTCAGCTTTGTATATACCAGCCTCAATCACTAATTCATACACCTTCGAAATAATATCGAGCGCTTCATTATCACTACCTGCTACTAGTTTAACTATATTTTCAAGTCTATTGATCTTATCACCGGGATTTATTCTTTCGGGAGAATAGCCTACTTTAAAATCGATGCCATGTTTTAATCCTGATTCTTTTTCTAAAATATTAATACATATTTCTTCAGTTACACCAGGGTATACAGTAGATTCATAAACTACTATTGAACCTTTCGTAAGATTTCTTGCGAGTATTTCACTTGCAGCTATAATATATTTAAGATTAGGTGTTTTGTCTTTTTTTATTGGTGTTGGCACTGCAACAATGTGAAACTTAGCTTCTTTAAGCTTGTTTTCATCATTAGTAAAATATGCAGTAGTTTCCTTTACCATCTTATCACCAACTTCTTTTGTTACATCTATACCATTTTTATAAAAACATATTTTTTTAGCATTTATATCAAAGCCTATAACTTCTGCTTTTTTAGCAAAAGCAATAGTTAGAGGCATACCAACGTAACCAAGACCTATTACTGATATTTTTTCTTTTTTATTAATTATCTTGTCAAATAAATTCATAATTTCTCTCCCTACTATATGATTACAAGTTTTACTTTTATACCATATAATATGGTCAAGATAATAGTTATGTGAGTTAGAATAGTTGTTATAGGTTCTTATATGAATATGTTTATATACATATATTTTTAATTTTGGGAATAGTTAAAAATATTAAAGGATTACATTAAAATATAAGGTTTCAATAAAGTGGTACAATAAACCAATGTTGAAAATCATTTACACATGTGATATATTAAAAGAAAAGGCATTTTGCAAATAAAGAGTGAAGTGCCTTGTTGCATATGAAATAATTACCATTAAATAGAAACATGAACTTAAGTATCATAAAGTACATAAATGCTATTTATCAACTTGTTTTTGTAAATATATAGAACTACCATTAATATAGTTCTAGTTTGATATAAAATTAAACAATAATGAGGAGGGTATATTATGAATGTAGCAACACTTACTGCAACAGTAAGAAATGAAAAAGGTAAAAAATCCAGAAGGCAAGGATTTGTTCCAGCAGTAATATATGGACATGCAATTCAAAGTGAATCAATTAAGTTAAATTATCAAGATGTGGTTCGTGTATTAAATCAATATGGCGGTAGAACTAGAATTATTTTAAATATCAATGGTGAAAAGAAAATAGGTATTATTAAAGATGTTGATATTGAGTCAACTACATCTAAAATACAGCATTTAGATATTCAACTTGTTAATAATACAGAAAAAGTAAATTGGGAAATCCCAATTATTTTTACAGGTAGAGAAGAATTAGAAAGAAGAAGATTGATACTTCAGGTTAATCTACCTCAAATTAAAGTTATGGGTGAGCTAAATATTATTCCTGATGCCTTAAATATTGATGTAAGTAATAAAGAGGCCAATGAAACAATTACTATAGCGGATTTAAAATTAGATGATAAAATAAGAGTAAGTAAAGCTTCTGACACAGTATTAGCAATTATAAAAGCAGCAGATATTGTTGTTGATACCCCTGATGATGAAGATGATACCATCTAATAACATATAAAATATAGAATCATTCACTCAAAGCTGTAAGAATCATGGAATGTTATTTGTGATTTTTGCAGCTTTATATGTTTGTTTAGAATTTGGAAGGATATATAAAATTATAGTCTGAAAAGTATTTTTTTACTTAAATTTTACCAAAAACACTTTAATGTTATACTTTAATGTGGTATTCTAATAATAAAATTTAAAAAATTTTTAATATTTAAATTTTTTTTAACATTACACATCAATGCTTTAAAGTTAGATAGTAAAAATTTTGGTTTGTATCAGGAGGATTATTATGCATAAGAAATTATTTATTCCAGGTCCTGTTGAAGTTGATCAGGATGTACTGGATCAGATGGCTAGACCATTAATTGGTCATAGAACAAAAGAAGCTTCTGAACTTCAAAGAAGTATTAGTGATAAATTAAAGAAGTTATTTTATACTAATAATGAGATATTATTATCAACATCTTCTGGAACTGGGTTAATGGAAGGTGCTGTGAGGTCGTGCACTAGAAAAAGGGCAGCTGTATTTTCCACTGGAGCTTTTGGGAACAAATGGTATGAAATTGCTATAGCAAATGGTATAGAGGCAGATTTGTATCAAAGTGAGCCGGGTAAACCTATAACAGCTGATATTGTTGAAAAAGCGCTAGCTACTGGCAAATATGATTTAATCACGCTTACTCACAACGAAACTTCTACAGGAGTTATGAATCCTGTTAGTGAAATTAGCAAGGTTATTGAAAAATATGAGGATATTGTTTATTGTCTAGATACTGTTAGTTCGGCTGGAGGTGTAAAAATTCCTGTAGATGAGTGGGGGGTAGATATTTGTATAGCATCTACTCAGAAAGCTTTAGGTGTTCCACCGGGAATGTCCATTTGTACAATATCAAAAAAGGCTTTAGAAGTTGCTAAGACTGTTAAAAATAGAGGTTTTTATTTTGATTTACTAAAATTACATGAAGCTATTATAAAGAAAGATTATCAATATCCTTCAACACCATCAATTTCGCACATGTATGCACTGGATTATCAGTTGGATAAAATTTTTGAAGAAGGTTTAGAAAACAGATATGCCAGACATGAAGAAATGGCTAATTATGTTAGAACATGGGCAAAAAAACATTTTGAATTATTCGCTGATGAAAATTATGCATCTATTACATTGACAAATGTTAAAAATAGTAGCAATATAGATGTTAGCAGTTTGGTATCTCAGCTTGATGATAGAGGATATTTAATATCAAACGGGTATGGCATATTGAAAAATAAAGCTTTTAGAATAGGTCATATGGCTGAAACGAGATTAGATGACATTAAAGAATTGTTAGGTGTTATTGAAGACATTTTAAAGCTTTAATTGAATAAATTACCACAGGTTAAAGTGTTGTAATTTGTATTAAGTGATAATACAATATAGTATAGGGGGATTTCTTATGACAGTTTTTAAACCATTTAAGGCGCTAAGACCAGTTGAAGAGTTTGCGAATAAGGTTGCTTCTTTACCTTATGATGTTATGAATAGACAAGAGGCAAAAAAAATGGCTTTTTCTAATGATAAGTCTTTTTTACATGTTGTTAGATCTGAAATAGATCTAGATGATGACATATCACCATATGATAATAGAGTTTATCAAAAAGCAAAAGAGAATTTAAACAAGTTTATTAACGAAGGTTTTCTAAAAAGAGATAAACAGAAGTGTTTTTATATTTATAGACAAGAAATGAATGGTAAAATACAAACAGGTTTAGTAGGTTGTGCGGGTGTTGATGACTATTTAAATAATAAAATTAAAAAGCATGAACATACTAGACCATCTAAAGAAATTGATAGAATTAACAATTTTGATTATTGCAATGCTAATACAGCACCGATTTTTCTAACTTATAGGAAAAATAAAGAAGTAAGTAACATAATTCAGTCTTGGATGGATAATAATAGACCCGTGTATGATTTTATCAGTGATGATGAAATTAAACATATAGTTTGGGTTATTGATAATAAGGAAATTATTGAGAGCTTAATTAACATATTTAAGAAAATTGAATATTTATATATAGCAGATGGTCATCATAGATCAGCATCTGCTATAAAAGTAGCTTTAAAAAGAAGAAAGCGAAACACTAATTATAATGGAAATGAAGAATTCAATTACTTTTTATCTGTTGCTTTTCCAGATGAAGATTTGTATATAATGGATTATAACAGAGTTGTTAAGGATTTAAATGGATTGACATCAGATGAATTTATAGAAAAAATAAAAGAAAAATTTGAGGTTAGACCTTACGAAGGACAAGGATGTTACAAGCCAAATAAAAAGCATGAATTTGGCATGTATTTAGATAATAAATGGTATAGCTTGATAGCTAAAGAAAATACTTTTAACAAGAATGATGAGGTTAGTAGTTTAGATGCATCAATACTACAAGATAATCTTTTAAAACCTATATTAGGAATTGATGATCCTAGAACAAATGAGAGAATTGATTTTATAGGAGGTATTAGAGGGTTAGAAGAACTTGAAACTAGAGTAGAAAATGACATGAAGGTAGCTTTTTCTATGTATCCAACTACTATAGAAGATTTGTTAAAAGTAGCTGATGCTGACAAGATTATGCCGCCAAAATCAACATGGTTTGAACCAAAGCTCAGAAGTGGATTATTTGTACATGAACTAGACTAGAATAGAAGGTGGATTACTAATTATGAGAGTATGGGCGAGTACGGTAGAAAGATATTATGGTGTTGCATTTAGATCAGTTCTTAAAGTTGTTAATACTGTCAAAAAAAGGGTATATAAAAATGAATGTAAAGTTCATCAATTTATAAATAACCAATCGCTAAGAATTATTTATGAAAGTGGTCATTATCGTGAATATGAATTATTAGAATACTATAAAAAAGATTTAAACAAAGGTGTTGTTTGGGCAGATCAAGATTTTAAGAGTATTGGACATTTTTATAATCCGATTAAAGAAAGAGGTTTGTATGGACACTATAACGCCCTATATCTTGCTGAGAAATATTATAATCTAGCTTTGGACAATTGGAATAATGGTCTATTTGAAAATGCTATATTTAATTTAGGGGCATGTGTTCATCTTATTCAAGATGTTACAATTCCACAACATGTAAATATACGACTATTAGATAAACATAGAAAGTTTGAGTCATATGTAAAAAAAATCTATAAGAGAGTAAAAGAATATAAAAGTCATGAGGAAATTATTTACAAAAACAATGTAAAAGAGTATATCTGTTATAATGCTTATAATGCTATTCATCTTTATAATTCATATAATAAAATTGAAAATGATAAAGATAGATTTCGTAGGATTTCATTAGAGGCATTGCCTTTAGCACAGCAATCTACAGCAGGATGTATGCTTATGTTTTTAAAAGATGTATGTTTTATTGATAACACAGTAGAAAATACAATGTGATTTGGGCAGGAATATTTTAAAAAAAATTGCTTAAGCATTTTAATTTACAATGAATGATAAAAATATTTGATAAACTTAAATTTTATGATATCATTAAAATAAGAGAAGATTGTATGTTATTTAATTATGCAATGAGCAAAGCAATTTATATAAAGGAGGGTGTTTAACCGTTGATTAATAGTAGCTTTGCATTGATTTAAATCAATCTAAGGATCATTAAGGCAACGGTTTTATTATGTTTAAGATAATTAGTGATAGTTCTTGTGATTTGAATGATAAATTAAAAAAATTATTAAATATTAATATAGTGCCACTAAATATTCAAGTTGGTAATAAGAACTTTTTGGGAGTAGAAAGTTTAAGTCCGCAAAAAATTATTGGTGAGATGAAAAAGTGTTTAACATCTCCTAAAACTTCAAGTCCATCACCAGAAAAATTTATTAATGCTTTTAAAGGTATAGAAAAAGTTTTTGTAGTAACTCTTTCATCTAAATTAAGTAGTACATATAATAATGCGATGTTAGCAAAAGAGATCTTCTTAGAAGATATGGGTAAAAAGTTTATTCATGTGTTTGATTCAAAAAGTGCATCAGTAGGTCAAACTTTAGTAAGCATGAAAATAGCTGAATATATACAACAAAACTTATCAGAAAAAATTATTGTTGAAAAGGTCAACAGTTATATAGATGAAATGAAGACGTTTTTTGTATTAGAGTCATTAGATAATTTGGTGAAAGCTGGAAGAATAAGTAAATTAAAAGGAAAATTAGCTTCAACTTTATCTATCAAACCAATTATGAAAGGTAATGATTTAGGTGAAATAGAACTTGTTAAAAAGGTAAGAGGTACAAAAAAAGCTTTAGAAAAATTAATTGATATAATTGAATCAGAAGGATTAAATATAGAGGATAAAATATTAGGTATAACTCATTGTAATTGCCTTGATAGAGCGTTGAAATTTAAAGAAGATGTTGTAAAGAGACTTAATTTTAAAGATGTTATAATAGTAGAGGCAGCACCAATTAGTACAGTTTATGCTAATGAAGGTGGTATAGTAATAGCTTTTTAGTTGACTATAATTTTATTCTTTATAGATATGTAATGATATTATTAAACCTTCCTCTTAAATTTCAGAAAATATTTTTATGTGGCAGGTTTGAATTTTTTGTAGTATAGTATAAGGGGTTGTCTCAAAATACTTGTTTGAGTTGCCCTTTTTGGTTGTTTCAAAATGAGTAAATTTAAGGCAATTTGCAGATTAATTGAAACTAAGAATCATTTTTATTTCCATTCTCTATTCAAAGTAGAAATTGTCTATTTTAGACAAACTTTTAACAAGTTATGATTTTATAGCTAAAAGGATGATATTATGCAAATAATTAAGGATTTTGATATAAAATTAAATAAAAAAGTTGTACTTAATATTTTAAATTATGATATGAACTCAAATGAATATAATTATGTTGATAAGGTTTATCAAGATGTAGCTGAGGAAGTAATACATAATATTAATCCAAGAGCAGCTTTCAAGCTGATGGTTAAGCCTGAAGAATATAATTTTGAAGTTTTTTATAATTGTAAATATATCTATTTATGTTTGTTAACAGTTGGTAGAGATATAAGTATGTTAATGCAAAAATATTTTATTGATGGTAAACATATAAAAGGCATAATGATTGATATTATGATAGATTATATTTTATTTGACATAAGTAATCAGCTATATGATAAACTTTATAACCATGCTGCAAAATTAGAAATGGGTTTAACTAATAGAATAAGTGCTGGAGATGAAATTTACTCAGATAAAACTGTTTTACCACTAGAATATCAAAAAGATATTGCAACTAAATTATCAGCATCTTCAAAGCTTGGTATATATACAGGTAGCAATTATATATTAGATCCCATTAAATCGTTAGCAAGTATATATGGAGCAGGTACTAATCTGGAAATAAAATACAAGAATCATGATTGTAGCAAATGTAAGAGTGTAAATTGTAGGTTTAGAAAAATATAATGATTAAAGCCTAAAAAAATTAATTTTACTAATAATAAAATAGGCAGTTTCCAAATTCTCTTTTAAATTGGTATAATTTATTATATAATAATTATAATAATTATAATAATCATCCTAAATAATTTAGGCTAACTAGGAGGGGATAATGTGGAATTGTTAAGGGGTAAACCAGTAGCTGATAGTATAAGTGAAAATTTAGAGAAACAGGTTAATGAGTTTAAGAAAAATAATAAAACTCCAAGACTTGCTATTGTAAGAGTAGGTAATAATCCTGATGATTTAGCTTATGAAAGAGGAGCTAAAAATAGGTGTGCTAAGATTGGAATTGATGTTGAAGTACACGAGTTAGAAGCTGATGTGAATAAAGATAATCTTGTTGGTTTATTAAGAAAACTAAATGAAGACGATTTGGTAAATGGGATTCTTGTATTTCGACCACTACCAAAACATATTGATGAAGCAGACATAAAATATGAAATATCCTACAAAAAAGATGTAGATTGTTTCAATCCTATAAATTTCGGTAAATTATATGAAGGTGATAAATCAGGCTTTGTTCCATGTACAGCTGTTGCAGTAATGGAATTACTGAAATTTTACAATATAGAGGTTAAAGGTAAAGATGTTGTAATAATTGGAGCTTCTAATGTAGTAGGTAAACCAGTATCATTTTTACTATTAAATGAAAGAGCTACTATTACAATATGTCATAGCAAAACCAAAAATACACCTCAGATAGCAAGCGAAGCAGATATAATTGTTTCAGCATGTGGAATTGCAAAAATTGTTAAAGAAAACTATGTTAAAGAAGATGCTATTATAGTAGATGTAGGTATTAATGTGGATGAGAACGGAAAACTTTGTGGAGATGTTGATTTTGATAATGTAAAGGACAAAGTATCAAAGATTACACCAGTACCTAAAGGGATAGGTTCAGTAACGACTTCTATATTAGCAAAACATGTTATTAAGGCATTTAAAATACAAAATGGTATTTTATAATAAAGGGTTGTAGTTTAACTGTTTTATTAATATGAGGATATTAAAGGTAAGAAATTTTTTATGTAATAATACACATATTAAACAAAAATTTATGGCAGGTACTTGAGCTATAGAAATGTAGAATCTAGTGATGAATATATTTTATTAGCTAAAGTAAGAGAGGTATATTTATCATTACTGGTTTAATTCATAAGAGGTTATTATACAATATCAGTGAAAAAGATGAGAAGGTTTAGAATTAAAATAGTATAATATAACGGGCTATATAAACTATATTTATTATTTGAACGCATAAGTATACATGTAACTGTATTCGACAATTTTATAGTAGATGTATAGCCATTGACAGTTCCTAGTTACTGTATTGGTAGTTTATGCAAAGGCTATATTTAAAGAGTGTATCATTTTGCATTAACTACCAATTTAAATGAAGGGGGTGTTGTAATGTTTGGCGAAGTCATTTTAATACTGTTTGGTATTTTAGCTATTGCTAAACCAGAGTTTCTTTCGAATTCATGGAAATATAAGGATGTTGAACCAAGTGATGCAGCTATTTTTTTTACAAAATTAATTGGATTGATATTGATAATATTTAGTTTGATTAGGATAATATTTTATTAAGCTAGACAAATAGTGGGTAGCTTTAACTTTCGCTTTAGGTTAGTGTATTATATTACCTTAGGCTTAAACGTTTAACTAATACTAGCAATTATTTCCTCAGAAACGATATTGAACATATGTTTAATTTAAATTTATTGAATGAATAGCTTAAATATGCAATAATAGATACAAGTGTATTTAATAATATTAGTAAAACAAAACCTTTTCATGGGGGAGTGGCATGAAAGATATATATGAAGAAACATTTATGAAAGAACTTATGAAAAATAATAAATATGAGTTTTTATCCAAAAATTCTGAATTATTAGTTGGAGAAAAAATAAAAGATTTTATAAAGTATTATAATACTACGGATATGCAATTGGCAATGGAATATATGTATATTCAAAGTGAGATTTCTGATAAAATTTTTGATAATATTTCAGAAGGTATTGTTATAACTGATGAGAATGCCATTATTCAGTGGGCGAACCTAGCTTTTACAGAAATAACTGGTTATACAATACAAGAAGCAAAGGGGAAAAAAACTTCTTTATTAAAATCTGATAGCCATGAACCAAAATTTTATGATAGCATGTGGAAAAGCTTAATTAATGAAGGTTTCTGGGAAGGTGAAATATGGAATAGAAGAAAAAATGGAGAGGCTTATTTAGAAATACTTAAAATTAAATCAATTAAAAATGATAATAATAAAATCATTAAATACATAGCCATATTTACAGACATCACCAACATTAAATCATCAAAGAACAATTATAAAGTTAATTATGATCCGTTGACAGGATTACCTAATAGACTTCTTCTAAATGAAAGATTAAAAATAGCTATTGAATATGCTAAGTCACATAATACTAAATTATCTATATTATTTTTAGATTTAGATGATTTTAAAAAAGTGAATGATGGATTAGGGTTTGAGATTGGAGATATGTTATTGAAAGAGGTATCGGCGAGACTTAAAATCTTAATGCATGATAGAGATATAGTTGCACGGATAGGAGCAGATGAATTTATAATTTTAAAGTATGATGTAGGTTCCAAATTGGATTTAACTAATATAGCATCCAAATTACTAAATGTTTTTAGTAACAAGTTTGTAATTAAAGGACATGATATATATATATCTGTTAGTATTGGGATTAGTGTATATCCTAAAGATGGAGAAGATGCAGATTCGTTAGTAAAGAATTCTAATTTAGCTATGTATCAATCAAAGAAAAAAATTGGTAATAAATATGAAGTCTACGGATTATTAGTAGATGAAAATGCTACTAAAAAAATTAAATTAGAAAATGATTTGAGAAAAGCTTTAGAAAATAATGAATTTGAAGTTTATTACCAACCTAAAATTAATTTACTTACAATGAAAATCATGGGTGTAGAAGCGCTTATTAGATGGAGACATCCTGTAAAAGGTATAATAAGTCCAGTAAAATTCATACCGTTAGCTGAAAAAAATGGACTTATTGAACCAATAGGTGATTGGGTATTAGAAACAGCCTGTAAACAAAGTATAGAGTGGCAAATACAGGGTTATGAACCTCTTATTATGTCTGTTAACATATCAGCAGTACAATTTAGATCCAGGCATTTAGTTAAAACTGTAAATAGAGTTTTAAAACTAACAGGTTTAAAACCTCAACTGCTAGATTTAGAGATAACAGAAACTACAGCTATGGAATCTATGGAACACACCGTTAAAATCATGAATGAGTTGAAAGATATTGGTGTATATTTATCTTTAGATGATTTTGGAACTGGTTACTCATCTTTGGGTTATTTGAAGAAATTTCCATACGACTATTTAAAAATTGACAAATCTTTTGTTGACGATATAACTAAAACAGATAATGATCTAAATTTAGTTAAAAGTATTGTTGCTATGGCGCATAGTTTAGATATGAAGGTTGTAGCAGAAGGTGCTGAAACAAAGGAACAGGTAGTTTGCTTAAATGAAGTAAAGTGTGATCAACTTCAAGGGTATTATTTTTATCCACCTTTAAATGCTAATGGGATAAGAGAAATTTTAGATTATGAGGAATAAGGAGCTGCTTAATTATATAAAATGATTTTGAAGTGTATTAATTTAAAACTTATATAATTAATTGTATATTGCATATGTTAAATAAATATGTAATAATATTATATAACCATTTTGTGTATAATAATTATAAATTTATTATTAGAATTTTGATTTATATTTTTGTTATAGAAAAAAGTTAGCCTTGAGAAGATTTATAAAGGTTTCATAAATCTTGTGATAATAAAGATAAATCGATGAATAAGATTAGTAAATGCATTGAAATGAAAAGCGATTTGAGGATGGTGTGAGCTCGAAACAGGGATGTGCATTGAATGGACTTATGAGTTCAAATCTGAAACCAGAGTAGGATTTGACGGTATTCGCCGTTATGAATAAGTGGGTATATACCAAGTTGAGTGGTACCGCGGAAGTGAACTTTCGTCTCATTATAGACGTGAGTTTTTTTGTACCCTAAATTTGATTTGTGTGAATTACTTACTCATTTTAAGAAATCAAGTGAGAAAGTTTCAAAATAATACTAGGAGGTATTAATATGGACAAGAAAGTTATATTTAGTGGTGTTCAACCATCAGGAGAATTGACATTAGGTAATTATCTGGGAGCTATAAAAAACTGGGTTAAACTTCAAGATGAATATAATTGCTATTATTGTATTGTAGACTTACATGCTATAACAGTGCCTAAAGAAGCTAAGATATTAAGAAAAAGATCACTGGAATTATTAGCTTCATATATTGCGTGTGGAATAGATCCAGAAAAGAATACATTGTTTATTCAATCGCATGTTAGTGCACATGCTGAATTGTCATGGGTTTTGAATTGCATGACATATATGGGTGAACTTAATAGAATGACCCAATTTAAGGAAAAAGCTAAAAAGAATGAAGCTAATTTAAATGCTGGTTTATTCACTTATCCAGTTTTAATGGCAGCTGATATATTGCTTTATCAAGCAGATTTAGTACCTGTAGGTCATGATCAAAAACAGCATTTAGAAATAGCTAGAGATTTAGCAAATAGATTTAATAATAGATATAGTGAGACATTTAAGGTGCCTGATCCATATATAACTAAAGTTGGAGCAAGGATTATGAGTCTTCAAGATCCTACTAGCAAGATGTCAAAATCAGATGAAAATGATAATGGCTATATATTGTTACTCGATAAGCCTGATGCAATAACAAGAAAGATTAAAAGAGCTGTTACTGATTCAGAAAACTTGGTAAAATACAATGATGAGCAGCTAGGAATAAAAAATCTAATGACTATTTATTCTACAATAACAGGAGAAAGTATTGAAGAAATAGAAAGCAAATATGAAGGAAAAGGTTATGGACAGTTTAAAGGAGATCTAGCTGAGGTAATCATTGAAGGACTTAGACCTGTAAGAGAAAAATTTGATTATTTAATGAAAAATAAAGATTATTTAGAAAATATATACATGGAAGGTGCGAATATAGCTGAAAAAACAGCAAGAAAAACACTTAGAAAAGTATATAAAAAAGTTGGCTTTATACCAAGAAAGTTTAAGTAATTTTGTTAAGAGGGGAGTTCATTACTCCCCTTATATGTTAGGCAGTCTATTTTAAATTATTAATTGCTTTTTCAGCAAATTCGGTATTAACAATTTTTTCATAAGGGGCACGTTTATCTAGTTCACCCGCCATCTCAATAATATCCATCATGTGCTCTAAGCCTTCTTTAGTTAGCACCGGGTTAGGTGTCCAAGTATCTTGGCTCTTATATCTTTTTATTAGATTTATTAGTGTATCTTTATCTGTTTCTGGGAATTGCGAGAATATTGCATCTGCAATTTCTTCTTCAGTGTGATTTTGAACCCATAACATTCCCTTATAAATAGCATTAGTAAAGCCTTGAATAACATCAGGATTATTTTCAATATAGTTTTTAGTAGCCGAGTAACAGGTATAAGGAATATAACCTGCTTCTGTTCCTATGGATGCTAATATAAAGCCTTTACCTTCTTTTTCAAGAGTAGTCGCTGTTGGCTCAAATAAGGTTACATAATCGCCTTCTCCTGCTGTAAAAGCACCTGCCATAACAGCAAATTGAATATCTGTTCTGATTTTCAAATCTTTACCGGGAGTGAGTCCATTTTTTATAAGTACGTATTCAAGAGTCATTTCAGGCATACCGCCTTTTCTGCCTCCTATAATAGTTTTTCCTTTGAGATTATCAAAAGTAAAGTTTTCGTCTTTTTTTCTTCCTATCAAAAATGATCCGTCTTTTTGTGTTAACTGTGCAAAATTAATAGCATAATTTTTCTTGCCTTGATTATAAACATAGACTGAAGCCTCAGGTCCCATAAATCCGATATCGGCTTGACCACTTAATAAAGCAGTCATTGTTTTGTCAGCACCTTTTCCATTTGAAAGTTCTATCTCTAAACCTTCTTCTTCAAAGAAACCTTGAGTTATAGCAACATATTGTGGAGCATAAAAGACAGAGTGAGTAACTTCTACTAGTTTTACTTTTTTTGTAGTTCCATTTTCGTTCCCAATAGTAAATATAGCAACTATTATTACAACAATGATAAACAAACAAAAAATTTTTTTCATAATAACCTCCTTATTACAATAAGTTAAAAAATCTCAAATTTAAGATAAAGACTTTTTTTATTATATTCTACTTAATTTCAAAATGTGAATAAGCGATAAATTACAGGCTTTGGTTTGTTCAAAGAAAAAGTAAAATACTACTCAAAGCGCAAACTGTACCAAAGATAGAACCAGTGAAACAAAATATGCAATATTTAAAATTTAATAAATTTAGTATTATGATTAAATAATGACAACAGATAAAAATCACCATTGGTCTGTAGTATAACAAAAATTATTAGTCAACTTATTTTGCTCATAAGTATTACAAAAAACTTAATATATTTAAGCAGGTTATATAATTTGTTATATTTAAAAGAGGATATTAAAAACATAAAAGTTTATATGGAGTTATAAAGGTGAACATAATATGATATAATATTTATTGCAAATAAATTAATACATAAGGAAGGTTTTTGTTTGATGAATAGAGAAAGAGAACAAGTATTTGATGAATTCATGGAATTAATATACAAAATTTCTAGAGATATACATGCATATGATTCAGTTCCACGAAACTATGGAACAGATGATTTGTTATATATGGTTGAAGCACATACTATAAAATTAATCGGTAAATCTGAGCGTATAGGAGTAACTGATATTGCGAATATAACAGGAAAGACTAAAGGAGCTGTTTCTCAAATAATTGATAAATTAACTGAAAAAAAAATAGTAAATAAAGAAAAGGAACCTGAAGATAATAGGAGAATAAAATTATCCTTAACAGAAAAAGGACAAAAAATATTTGAATTTCATAAAGAATTAGATAAAAAAAATTACCAAATGTATCTAGATAGCATAAAAAACGTAAGAACTCAAGAAATTTCAACTTGTTTGAAAGTACTGCGTAACATGGATAAATATGGGAAAAATTCATAAAGTGACATTTAAACAAAATACTTGACAAAATACGAAGAATCATATTATACTAGTAAAGTAATAAAGTATTTATTTTTTATATTATTATAGTATAGGTCCTAAACTATTAAAATACATAGGAAATTATACATTAGCTGTTACAAATATAATTTTCCTAATGTATTTTAAAAAGATAGCCTTTGAGGAATGAAATAATAGCTTTATACACGCAAATAGTATAGATGCTAAACTAATGTAAAATAATAGCAAAATGATTTTTTTTATTCGAATAGTATAGAACCTAAACTATTATGTGATGTTTTATCTTTTTATAGTTTATATTTTGTCACCTATCAAGAAATAGGTGTAAAAATAGACTGTAAAAAAACGTTTGCTGCAAATAAATTAGCAAACATAGATTACTCATTTTCAAAGGTATATAAATTATTAAATAAAGTAAGAAGGTGAGATGTATAAAAATAGCATTAAACGAGATTATAAGCTAGGATAACTGCATATTAATCATTAAGTACAAGTACAGTATAAAAAAATAAAAAGGAGATGATTGTTATGAAATACGATTTAGATAGAATCGTTGACCGAAAGGGTACTAATAGTGGAAAATGGGAATTTGGTGCAATGATAAACCCAGAAGTTGATGCAGATACATTACCATTATGGGTAGCTGATATGGATTTTGCTTGTGCAAAACCTATTCAAGAAGCAATTAAGGCAAGAACTGATAGAGAAATATTTGGGTATAGCATGTGTATGACAGGTGAATACTATAGAGCAGTTTGCTCATGGATGCAGAGAAGATTCGGTTGGTATGTACATTCTGAAGATATTTTTATTAGTCCTGGTGTGGTTCCTGCAATTAGCAATTTAATTAAATGTTTTACTAAAGAAGGCGATGGAGTCATAATTCAAAGACCTGTTTATTATCCGTTTACAACAAGTATTGAAAATAATAAACGTGTGGTAGTAAATAATGCATTAATTAATAATGATGGTTACTATACTATGGATTTTGAAGATTTAGAAGCAAAAGCAAAAGATCCTAACAATAAAATGATGGTTTTATGTTCACCACATAATCCAGTGGGAAGGGTTTGGAAAGAAGAAGAACTAAGAAGAGTAGGAGAAATTTGTCTTGCAAATGATGTAATTTTGGTATCAGATGAAATCCATTATGACATAGTAAGAAAAGGTGTAAAACATACTGTTATTGATACACTTTTCCCTAAAGAAGATAGAATCATTGTTTGTACAGCACCTAGTAAATCATTTAATCTTGCAGGTTTGCAAATGTCACATATAATTATTAAAAATAAAGAATTTAAAGAAAGATGGAATGAAGTTGTAGGGATGAGTGCTTCTTCTCCACTTTCAATTTGGGCCGTTCAAGCAGCATTTGATGAAAGTGAAGACTGGTTAGATCAAGTAAATGATTATATTGACGGTAATATGAATTATATTAAGGAATTCTTGGACAAGCATCTTCCTAAAGCTAAATATGTTCCAGCAGAAGGAACTTATCTAGCGTGGATAGATTTAGAGGCTTACCGCATAGGTGGAGAAGAACTTGATAAGCTTATGGTAGAAGATGCAAATGTATTACTTGATGGGGGTACAATGTTTGGACCAGAAGGTAAATATTTTCAAAGAATTAATGTTGCTTGTCCTAGAAGCATACTTCATGAATGTTTAGTAAGAATAGCAAACACAATGAATAAAGTTCGAATAGGTGATAAATTAAGAGACTTTACATATGATACACCTTGGGAAAAAAATATTGATTTTAAATCTAAACTTGATAAGAAAACTTATCTTGTGTTTTTAAGATATTATGGCTGTACTCTTTGTCAGGTAGATATAGCAGAATTTATTGAAAGATATAAAGAGTTTACCGATAAAGATGCACAATTATTTGTAGTTTTACAAAGTGATGCAGAGACAATAAGTGATCAAGTAAAAAAAGAAGATATTCCTTATGATATTATTTGTGATCCTGACCAGAAATTATATAAACTGTATAATCTCAATACAGCTTATAGTCAAATGGGTATGGCATCAGGAAAAGTTCTTGAAAAAGGAATGAAAGCAATGCAAATGGGTATACAACATGGAAAATATGAAGGAAACGAACTTCAATTACCAGCAGCATTCTTAATTAATGAAAAAGGCATAGTGGAATTTGTACATTATGGTAAAGATGCATCAGATATTCCAAGCGTTGAAGAAATGATAGAAAAACTATAGGTAGTAACAAAATGTAAATTTATATAATGTGGATAACTTTTATTGCTTAAGTTCATAAGTTTTTGGCGAGGGGAATCATCTCTACACGTTATCATATAGTTTTTTCAATATGTGTATAATCTTTGACGGTTCCGACAAGAGCTCGTTTCGAAATAAATATGAAACTCACTACTCACTACGTTCCTAGCAGTAAGTGATTCACTCAAAATCGCAGATTTTGGTTTTCTACTTAGAAACGATGAAGAAACGAACTCTTGAAGTCACTCTTTCAAAGAAACATTAGATGATACCTAGTGACTATATTGATAGTATTCATAACTAATATATGCTTAAAATGGGGGAAACAAAGTTATTTCAATGCATTTAAAGGTAGAATTTATGAATAGTGTAGCATTTTGCACTTAACTATAGAAATTATAATAGGAGGTAGAAAAAATGAAATTTAATAAAGTAACACTTATGTATTTTTCACCAACAGGTACTACAAAGAAAACACTAGAAAACATAGCCAAAGGAATGGATATAGGAGAAATAAAACATTTGGATTTAACTGATTTTGATAAGAGATGGGAAAGAAGAGTATTTGAAAAGGATGAATTGATACTCTTTGGAATGCCTGTTTATAATGGTAGAATGGTACCTGTTGCAAAAGAAATATTCAATAGAACAGCTGCTGATGGTACATTATGCGTACCAATAGTAGTATATGGTAACAGAGCATATGAAGATGCACTATTAGAACTTAAAAATGGAGCTGAGAAGTGTGGATTTAAATCGGTAGCTGCGGCTGCATTTGTGGGTGAACATTCTTTTAACAATGGATTAGGAGCAGGAAGACCAGATGAAACAGACGCTAAAGAACAAGAAGAGTTTGGACAGAAAATATTAGAAAAGATATCTAGTTTATCAAATCTTGATGATTTAAATATAAAAGTACCTGGTAATTTTCCGTACAAACATTCAACTGATTTGCCAATTTCACCAACGGTTAATGATAAATGTAAAAACTGTGGTAAATGTGTAGAAATCTGCCCTATGAAAGCAATAGATCCTAATAACCCTAAAAGAACAGATAATTTTAGATGCATTCTATGTTATAGATGTGTTAGAAATTGTCCAGAAGGTGCAAGAGAAGTAAGTGTTCCTAAATTTAAAGAACAAATTAAACTTCTTGCAGTTATGGCGCATGACAGAAAAGAACCTGAAATATTCATTTAATATATTGATCATATAAACTGATAAGGGTTGTTTCAAAATGTTAATTTTAGTTGTCAAATAAGGTGTTTTAATAACAAGGATTCTGGCATTTTGAGACAATCTCTCTGATATATTTAACTAACAAGGAGGAATATTATGTCTGATAGTAGTGTTTCAACTAAAAATTTAACAAAGTCATTGGGGCGTAAAGAACTATTTCCAGTGGCTATAGGGCAGACCATTGGTGCAGGTATTATGGCTTTGACAGGAGTAGCTATTGCAATGACAGGACGTTCTGTAAATTTAGCATTTATGCTAGCTGCGGTAGCAGTTATTGGTTTAACTATTCCCATGATTTTCATAACAAGTTCAGTAAGATTAAGAGGTGGTCAATATACACAAGCAGCAGTATTTGTTGGCAAGAAATTTGCGGGAATGTTTATTATTATTTATCTTGTAGCTAACGTTTCCATAGCAATGTATGCAATTTCATTTGCTGATTATTTCTTTGCACTAGTACCTGCAATACCTCCCAAATTAGTTGCAATAGTTATTTTGACAATAGTTTTTGTTATTAACTTCTTTGGAGTTAAAGAGGCTACAAAACTTCAATCAGCAATGGTTGTTATTCTTGCAGTGGCACTTGCAGCGTTCACAGGATTTGGAGTTTTTGAAATAAAACCGGGATATTTTCAAAACCCAGGTTTTATGACAGAAGGTATTACAGGATTATTAACAGCAATGGCATTATTAACGTTTGCAACTGGTGGCGCGAGTGTAATACTTAACCTTAGTGCTGAAGCAAAAGATGCCAAGAGAGATATTCCATTTGTTCTTATAGTTGCGACGCTTATTGTTGCATGTTTATATGCTTTAATGAGTACCGTTGCAGCAGGTGTATTACCAGTTGATCAAGTTGCAGGAAAGCCTTTAACATTAGCTGCTGAAGCTATTTTACCAAATTGGTTGTATGTATTCTTCATCGTAGGTGGTGCGATGTTTGCACTTATTACTACACTAAATGCAACTGTAAGCTGGGTTACAAAACCAATAATGCAGGCATGTGTCGACGGATGGTTTCCTAATTCACTTGCTAAGCTTCATACTAAATATAATACACCTTATAAGCTTTTATTAATATTTTATATAGTTGGATTAATACCTATTTTAACAGGACTTGATATTGAGTATATTGCCAATTTTGCGTTATTACTTAACTTTATAAGCTTATTAATTATTGGATTCGGATGTTTTAGGCTTCCAAAGCTTTTTCCAAAACAATGGGAAGCTTCTCCATTTCATGTTAGTAACACTTGGTTTTATATTTTAAATATAGTATCAGTTTTAGTTATAGCACTTCAAGCTGTATTGATGGCAGCTAATCTTGATAAAGTTGGGTTAATTGGAAATGCAGCAGTTATGTTATTTGCTATAGCATTTGGTATAATTAGAAGTAAAGAAGTTAATATGGAAATAAGTGTTGAAAACGCATAAAAGCCCTTATTTAGAGATATAAGGACTTTAGAAAATGATTCAACCCATAGTCAGCCTACCAAGTCGTCTATGGGTTTTTATTATAAGTATAATATATCATATTGAATACAATAGTGCAATTTTAAATACATTTAATACCAGTCTGGATACTAAACATAAATTTGTATTATTAACTAGCAACCATAAAGATGCTAGGAGACATGCAGGGTTTCTTTCTAAGGAACATTGGTACGCATGTTTTTTCCTTCAATTTATAATAAAGAGGTAACTCCTACTCATTTCATTCCTAGCAGTAAGTGATTCACAAGAAATCATAGATTTCTGTTCTCTACTCAAAACATGTATACACACCGCGTAAGAGAAAGATTCCTGCATGGCTCCCTCGCTACATATTAGAGAGCTAAAATAAATTTAAGCAATTTAATTTTTAATTAGAAAAATTTCAAAGTATTGGTTGTCAAATTGTAATATATTCCAGAAATTTTACACTATTATAGATATTGATAATTATTTTCAAATTATTACATCTATATGTAAGTGACCACTAAAAAAGCGGTCATTGATTTAATATTATATTTTGTATTCAATGCTTTTGTTATTGCTATATTTTGGTCAATGTTTACTTGAGAGTTCATTGTATTTACTAGTTTTAAATTTTGACTTTTGTTTTCTTTACACCCAACTAAAGTTAAGCTAATTATAATTATTAATATAATAATTAGATAAGTAAATTTATGTTTATGCATTATTCTATTAAACCTCCTTACCTTGTTACGATTATGATATTCTTTGATTTATATATTTGTTACTGCACATAATCCCAAAATAATTGGTTTTTTTGTTGAAATTTATATGTTTTTAAATTAAACTTTAATTATAGCTATATTAATTTATATAAAAAGTATAGTTAAAGATATGAAAGTAGGCGAGGTTATGACAAAAACAAATAATACATACAAGGGTATAGTATTATTATTACTATCAGCTATTTTTTTTGCAATAAGTTCTGCTTTTGGTAAAATAGTTACAGTAAATACAAATTTATCAGGAAGTATATTGGCATTTTCAAGATTTTTTATAGGATTTATATTAGCTTGTACATATGTTGTAGTTAAAAAAAAGAGTCTTAGACCTAACAATGTTAAGTGGGTTTCGCTTAGAGCTGTTCTTAATACTTTTACAATAATATTATTCTTTTATGGAATACAGCTTACAACTATTACAAATGCAAATATGTTAAATATGACCTATCCAGTTTTTGTTTTTTTGATAGCGCCTAAAATCAACGGTGAAAAAATCCCCAAAATATATTATTTATTTTTAAGTCTAACAATTATTGGATATTATTTAGTAGTAGTACCTGATTTCAATAGTATAAATATTGGAGATGTAATTGCTCTTATTTCAGGTCTTATTGCTGCGTTTGCTATAACGTCTTTAAGAGAAGCCAGAAAGTATGATGAAAGCTATTTAATAGTATTTTATCTTATGGGGTTTGGCAGTCTTATGAGTTTTTTTACTGCTCTACCTAGTTTTGAAACAGTTTCAATTAGTTATATGTATTATATAATTATATCAGGTTTACTGGGTGCTGTAGGTCAATTATTTATTACTGCTGGATACAGATATGTAGATGCTGCCACAGGATCATTAGTTTCTGCTAGTAGAATTATTTTTTCAGTTATTATTGGAGCAAGTTTCTTTGCTGATCCGTTAGGATTAAGAATTATAATTGGTGGAATATTAATAATGTCATCATTGATTGGTGTAAATAGAATATCAATGATAAGAGATAGCAAATAATATTAATAATAACTTAAAATATTGAATTAATGACGCAAGTGTAATAAAATAGTTTTATACTAAAAAACAGATTATATTATGTCTATATTTGCATTGAATAGAAAAATATAATAAAATGATATTGTGTTATCCAAATTTTAAAAAAATTATGGGGTGGAAGATGAATATACCAAATATTCTTACTACTATAAGATTTATTCTAATACCAATTTATGTATTAATATTTTTTTCATATATGGAATACAGTGTGATATATGCTACATGTATTTTTATATTAGCAGGCATTACTGATGTTCTAGATGGTTATATTGCAAGAAAATATGATATGATTACAAAGTGGGGAACTATTTTAGATCCTTTAGCTGATAAACTTACACTTATAACTGTTATAGTATGTCTATATATAAAAAACTATTTACCATTCTGGGTCTTAGTATTTATAGTTATAAAAGAATTATTGATGATTTTTGGAGGATTTTTCTTGTTTTGTCATATGGATAAAACAGTTATACCAGCAAATAAGTATGGTAAATTATCAACTTTAACTTTTTACATAGTAATTTTTATAATAGCGTTTGATATAAGTAAAAATTTAAATTATTTTATTATAACTATTGCAGTTTTAATTGCATTGTTTGCTTTTATAAATTATTTTATTGGATTTAAAAAAATTAATCAGAATAAGCATCAAAACATTGACAAAGAATAAAAATTATAGGATAATAATTGTAATTATATTTTAATTTAATATTTCATAAATGCTATGAATGAGAGGAGTAAACAAAAATCCTTATATAGAGAGTAGTGTTCACTGGCTGAAAGACATTACATGGCAATTTTTGTTGAAGGTAGCTCATGAGCTTTTGAGATGAAATAATAGTAGTCTCAAACGGTTATAACCGTTATTATTATTGAAAGAGTTATAAAATTTAAATAATCGAATTTTATAAAATTAAGGTGGTACCGCGAAAATAGTCTTCGTCCTTATCAAGGATGAGGATTTTTTTTCTTCTATTTTGTGTTTTGACCTAAGCATAAAGAGGAGTGATAATGATGTATGAACTAGGTATAGTGTTGATTTTAATTGGTGGAATTATTGTTTTTGGAGCAGATAAGCTTTATAAAAAAGGTAAAATAAAGGATATGAAACACTTGTTGATTTTAAAAAGTAGTGGGCTTGGATTAACTATTTTAGCACTTTTATTACTAATAAAATTTAAGTGAAAAATTCTCAAGGGTTGTCTCAAAATGGCAAAATTCTGCGTTATTGAAATATTTCACGACTAATCATGAGTAGAGAACAGAAATCTATGATTTATTGTAAATCACTTATTCCTAGGAACGAAGTGAGTAGTGAGCTACATCTAGTATGCTCATATCTATAAGCAGAGAACCTAAATCTTTGATTTAGGGTGAATCGTTTACTCAGAGGAAGAATGAGTCTGAGTTTCAATTAGTATAAACAATGCCTTGAATTTTACTCATTTTGAAACAACCCAATGGGGCGACTCAAAAAAATTTGAGACAGTCTCATCTAAAAATTGATAAATAATATTGTTCTATATAAAGAGGAGGATGATGAAAATGAAAGAAGATTTAGCAAAAAAATATAATCCTAAAGAATTCGAAGATAGATTGTATGCATATTGGATGAATTCAGGAAATTTTGAAGCAAAACCAAACAAAGACAAAAAGCCATTTACAATAATGATGCCGCCACCAAATGTTACAGGTAATCTACACATGGGTCATGCATTAAATAATACTATACAAGATGTTTTGATTAGGTACAAAAGGATGCAAGGCTTTGAAGCTTTATGGCTGCCAGGTACAGATCATGCTTCTATATCTACAGAAGCAAAGGTAGTAGCAAAGATAAAAAGTGAAGGCAATACTAAAGAAGAATTAGGTAGAGAAAAGTTTTTAGAAAAAGCATGGGAGTGGACTGAAGAGTATGGTGGAAATATCAAAAAACAGTTGAGAAAATTAGGTATTTCATGTGACTGGTCCAAAGAAAGATTCACACTAGATGAGGGTTTAAGTAAAGCTGTTGAAGAAGTTTTCATAAGATTATATGAGAAAGGTTTAATTTATAGAGGTAATAGAATTATTAACTGGTGTCCTAGTTGTAAAACAGCTATATCAGACGCTGAAGTTGAGCATCAAGAAGAAGGCGGAAAGTTATGGCATGTAAGCTATCCTATTAAGGGTGAAGAAGGAAGTATTATTATTGCAACTACAAGACCTGAAACGATGCTTGGAGATGTTGCAGTAGCAGTTCATCCAGATGATGATAGATATAAACGTCTTATAGGAAAAATGCTCATACTTCCATTGGTTAACAAAGAGATACCTATAGTTGCAGATGATTATGTTGAAATGGAATTTGGTAGTGGTGCTGTTAAAATAACTCCAGCTCATGATCCTAATGATTTTGAAATAGGTTTAAGACATGATTTAGAGCAAATAAAAATTATGAATGATGATGCTACTATAAATGAAAAAGGTGGTAAATATGCTGGCTTAGATAGATATGAAGCGAGAAAGCAAATTGTAAAAGATTTAGATGAAGCTGGTTATTTAGTTAAAATAGAAGATCATGGACATAATGTTGGACATTGTGAGAGATGCGGGGCTACTGTTGAACCATCATTATCAAAGCAGTGGTTTGTAAAAATGAAGCCTCTAATTGAACCTGCAATAGAAGTGGTTAAGAATGGTAAGCTAAAATTTGTGCCTGAAAGATTTAATAAAATATACCTTAACTGGCTTGAGAATATAAGAGATTGGTGTATTTCAAGACAGTTATGGTGGGGACATAGATTACCAGTTTATTACTGTGAAGACTGTGGAGAGATAATTGTTTCTCGAGAAAAGCCAGAAGCTTGTTCTAAGTGCGGAAGTTCAAATTTACATCAAGATTCAGATACATTAGATACTTGGTTCTCGTCAGCACTTTGGGCATTTTCAACATTAGGATGGCCTGATAATACAAAAGAACTTGAATATTTCTTCCCAACAGATGTATTAGTAACAGGTTATGATATTATTTTCTTCTGGGTTGCAAGAATGGTATTTTCATCACTTGAAAACATGGGAGATATACCATTTGAACATGTTGTGTTTACAGGACTTGTAAGAGATTCTCAAGGACTAAAAATGAGTAAATCATTAGGTAATGGTATAGATCCATTAGAAATAATAGAGCAATATGGTGCAGATGCATTAAGATTCTCTTTGATTACTGGTAATACACCAGGTAATGACATGAGGTTTTATATAGAAAGAGTTGAAGCTAGTAGAAACTTTGCAAATAAACTATGGAATGCTTCTAGATTTGTTATGATGAATTTAGGTGATTATACATTAGAATCAGCTAAAGGTAAGAAATACGATTTAAAAGCTGAAGATAAGTGGATACTATCGAGAGTTAATACTGTGGCTAAAGAATCAGCTGATAACATAGATAAATTTGAACTTGGTATGGCAGCTCAGAAAGTATATGACTTTATCTGGAATGAGTATTGTGATTGGTATATTGAAATTGTTAAACCAAGATTATATGGTGAAGATGAAGCTGATAAAGAAACAGTTAAATATGTGTTATTATCAGTTTTAAGAAATATATTAAAACTCTTGCATCCATTTATGCCATTTATAACAGAAGAGATATGGCAGCATATTCCTGGCAATGATAAGGATTTAATGATTAGCACTTGGCCAGAATTTGATGAAAACATGGATTACCCTGAGGCTGAAAAAACTCTTGAATTCATTATGGAAGCAGTAAAAAATATAAGAAATATAAGAGCGGAGATGAATGTAATACCTTCTAAAAAATGCAACATAGTTTTTATAACACAATCTGAAACAAAGAAAGCAATTTTAGAAAATGGTAAGAGATATTTTATGACTTTGGCAGCAGCTTCTGATATTAGTATTTTAAATAGCAAGGATGAGTTTAATGAAGATGCTATGTCAGCAGTAGTTGAAGATTGTGAGATTTTCTTACCAATGAATGAATTAGTAGATATAGAAAAAGAAATAGAAAGATTGCAAAAAGAGAAGAAAAGATTAGAAGGCGAATTAAAGAGAGTTAAAGGCAAGCTTTCAAATGAAGGGTTCATAAAGAAAGCACCTGCACATGTAGTTGAGGAAGAAAAAGAAAAACAAGTTAAGTATCAGACTATGATGGAAAAAGTGCTTGAAAGATTAGAGAGCATAAAAAATAAATAATAAATCATACAAAAATACTGGCTTGTCCAGTATTTTTTGTATGATATTTTTTAGTTAGATGCTATAATAAAAAATAAGTAAAAAAATTTGATTTTAAAAAGACAAGTTTGAATTTTGTTTTTTAGAATATTGATTTTTTTATGATAAAAAGTATTATAAGACATTTAAGAGGTGATATTGTGAATTATGAAGATGCTTTAAATTTTATACATGGCTCTAAAAAATTTGGTAGTAAATTGGGATTGGATAATATTAGCAAGTTATTAGAACTTTTAGAAAATCCCCAAGATAGTTTGGATATAATTCATATAGCAGGGACAAACGGAAAGGGTTCAACAGCTTCATATATAATGAATATTCTTAAAGAAGAAGGTTATAGAGCAGGATTTTTTACTTCGCCATATTTAGAAACATTTACAGAAAGAATTAGAATAAATAATAATCAAATACAGGAACATAGACTTTGCCAGATAACTAAACTAGTCAAAGAAAAGGTTGAATATATGTTAAATCATGGCTATAACCATCCTACTGAATTTGAAATAGTAACTGCAATAGGATTTAAGTATTTTGAAGAAGAAAATGTAGATTTTGTTGTACTAGAAGTTGGTTTAGGCGGTAGATTTGATGCTACTAATGTTGTAAATAAAACATTAGCTTCTGTTATAACATCTATTTCATATGATCATGTAGATATTTTAGGAGATAATCTATCACAAATAGCTAGAGAAAAGGCAGGAATAATTAAAGAAGATGGGTTGGTATTTTCTTATCCTCAAGAAACAGAAGCAAAAGAATCTATAGTTGAGGTAGTAAAAAATAAAAAAGCAGAGTATTTTGATTTTAGCTGCGAAGATGTCAACATAATAGAGAGTACTAAATGTGGCAGTAAATTTGATTTTAAAACAAAAGAATTTGAATACGCTGATTTACACATAAATTTATTAGGCGAACACCAGATATACAATGCTGCTCTCTCTGTGATGGTTATGGAGACACTCAGACAAAAAGGATTAATAAAACTATCAAAAGAAGCTATAATTAATGGAATAAATAATACAAGCTGGAATGGGCGGTTAGAACAAATAAGTGAAAAACCTGACTTTATTATAGATGGAGCACATAACTTAAATGCAGCTATTGAGCTTAGAAAGACTATTATTAATCTATTTAGTGATAAAAGATTAGTTTTAGGTATTGGAATGCTTAAAGATAAAGACGTGGATGGATGTATTGACTTACTTGTTCCTTTAGCAGATGAAATAGTAGTTACAGAGGCTCCACTATTACCTAGAGCTATGAAGGCTGAAGATTTAGCAGATAAGATAATAAAATATAATAAGGAAACGCACATAGAAAAAGATATAGAAAAAGCGGTTAAAAAAGCTTTAGAAGTTGCAAATGAGGATGATTTAATAATTTTTTCAGGGTCTTTATACATTATTGGTGATGTGAGGAGGATAGTGAAAGATAATAAATAATTCTTAAAACAAGAATTTATAGATATCTTATTTATAGAATAGAACAAGGAGCTGACTTTAATTTAAAATAGCGCCTTGTTTTTTTATTGATTTACTATATATTACATAAAACTACCATTTTACCTAGGAATATGGTATAATTGTAAAGATAACGAAAAAAATGTCGACATATTATGATTTTAATTTTAATTTATATTTTTGTTTTAAAGACATTAAAAAGTTTTTGTAAAAGCAAAATTATTAAGGAGTGATGCATATGATTTTTTGGTCAAGAGGAGGAATTCTAGTTTTAGTTGTTTTAGTTTTAGCTTTTATGTTAATGGGATTTTTATTTGATACCATTACAGGTATTGATGATTATACTGATGGACATGGCTTACCTGATGTACTTGCATTTGCACTTTCTGGAGTTATATGTTGGTTTATGGGAAGAGCACTAAATAAACCAAAAGGAAAAGTTTACATTGATCCAGAAACTGGAAATCAAGTTGTATTTTCTAAAACCCATACACTGTTCTTTATTAAAGTAGAGTATTGGGGGATTATACTATTGGTGATAGCATTTATTAATATATTTACATGCCAACAACTTTAACATGATCTAAGATAAAAAATAAAGTACATATAATCTTATAGTTTTTGGAAATTACATACTACAATATTTAGTGAAAAAAAGAATGGAAGGTGATTAAAGTGAAAAAATTCTTTATTTTATTATTGATGAGTTCAATGCTATTGTCTCAGGTAGCTTGTTCGGACAAGACTGTTAGCCAGGATGTCGAAGTAAATAGCAATAGTGAAGTAAATAGTGAAGTAGATAGCAATAGTGAAGTAGATAGCAATAGTGAAGTAGAAGCAGCGGAAAAAGATAATAACTCAAACATATCTGAAGTAAATAATGATAATGATGCTAAGGAAGAATTTGAAATAACTGTGTCTACATTTAATTTAGCTGAAGCAAATAATGATGCAAATAATAGTAAGTTTGAAATAGTAGAACCAATGTACAATTTGCCTGAGGATAAACAGTTTAATATAAAGCTTAATTTGGGAAATGAACCATTTGACGATTTTCTAATTGAAGAATGTTTTGGTGTATATACCGATAGAGAATGTGAAAATAAACTATTAGCAGTTGTTAAGTATGATAAAAAAACAAATACTATTACAATAAAACCTGATAAAGAGAGTTGGGCTATGTATCCAAGAGAAGGTATAGAGTCAGACAATAATAGGACATGGGGGTCGTTACAAACATATTATTTATTGATTAATCATGATGTTTTAGCTACAAAAGTAACTCAATTAGAAAAGCCAAAACGAATGATGTTTACTATAGCTTCTAAAATAGATATTCCGACTGTGACAGCAAAGCCTAATAAGGAAGGTAATATAACGCTACATTGGGATTCAATACCTGAAGCTACGGAGTATAAAGTATATTATGGTGGACAATTCAAAATGAAGGAATTGAGTAAGACTAAAGCCAATGAATTTGTTCTTACTGAAGAAGAGTATAGAGAAACAAGTATGAATACTTTGTTATCAGATGTATATGACTATGCTGTTGTAGCTGTTAAGGGTAATGATGAGTCTAGATTGAGCAATGTTATTAAAGGTGTAGATTACATGGAAATAGCACCTAATAAATTAGTTGAAATAGGAATGTCTTTTACAGATGATGATATTGACTCAATATTAGAATTACCAAGAAATGTTGATGTACAAATGCAAAAATATTTGGATAATGATTGGTTAGTTAAATCTTTTCCAGTAATTTGGGACTTTGATACAGTTGTTGAAAATGAATTTGGAACAGAGTATTACAATGGAAAAGTTTTGGGTACAACATTTAATATAAAATACATTCCATATCACGAACATCCTACAGCAGAGGAAATAGCTGAATTTAATGAAGTTGATAATGGTGTTTCTAATGCTGTTACTACTGATGTTGATGAAGTAATTGATATACCAAATGCACCTTCTAATAGTGAAAACGCAGAAATACCAGATAGTGATTCTCAAAGTGATATAACACAAATTGTTACTGAGCCTGAAAATGAAGTGCAGAAAACTATGGAAATTGCAATAGCTGAAGGAATGTTAAACCACAATAATGAAATAGATTTAAGTGCTTACAAGGAATCAGGTGATTCAATTTATCTTAGAGATGTACTAGGAAAGGTTTGTACGCAATATCCATTAATACTTGATGAAAAAAATGTTAAGTTTGATTTTGTAAATAAAAGACTGCTTGTTGAATATGAGTTTACAAAAGAGGAAATGGTTAAAAAGCAGAAAGCAATACAAGATAAGGTTGCTTTTGTTGTAAATTCGGTTATTAAACCGGACATGAGTATAGAACAAAAAGAGCAGGTTTTACATGACTGGCTTGTAGATAATAGTCAATATCATGAAGAAATATTAGAAGCTTACTTAGATGGTACAGATGTAAGCTTAATAGCTGCTAAATATGCAGACTCTTTTAATCCTTATGGAATATTAATAAATGGTGTTGGTGTTTGTCAAAGTTATGCTGAATCATACAAATTGTTGTGTGATGCTGCTGGAGTACCATGTGTAGTAGCATCAGGAACACTTGGTTCTGTTCCTCATGCATGGAATAAGGTTAAATTAGATAATACTTGGTATCATGTAGACGCTACTAATAATGATAATGATGGAGCGATGCCTTATGCTGTATTTAATGCAAGTGATAGACTTGTCGCTACAGATTTTGCTATAAGTAAGACATATGTTATTGATAGTGAGCTTGATTTATATTTGAGTGATAAGGATGATAAGGACTATTATAAGATGAATGGAAATTTTGCTGAATCTGAGCTTCAGCTTAAAGAATTGTTAGAAAAGAATTTGAAGAATGGACAAGATTTTTGCATAAAAATAATTCCTGATATTTCAGATGATACTATTATTAAATTATTAGGTGAATCATATCAAGAATATGGAACTAAACCAAGTGAAAAAGTACTACTTGGTAAAATGTTTAATATATTGGGTGTTAAATACACTGATTAATTATGCTTTTAAATATTTTATAATCATTAAGCAAAAAGCAAAGGTTGGTATTATAATTTTATAATACAACCATTGCTTTTTTTAATTCATAGGTTTTATTGATAAATTTAACCAGAATACATATATTTAATTTTCACAAAATAACTCACTTAGCATACACTGTTATATAGACAAAAAGAGCTGTATGGGGTGAGTTGTGTGATTTTGGATACAAGAAAACTATTAGTTGCAAATACAGCAGGGGATTCTATATCTATTATATCCTTTGATGAAGATGGTTATCATGTAAAAACTAAATCAATATTTCAAATGCTTAAAAATAATAAATGTCTGAAAGGGATAGATAGAGTTGAAAAAATAGGCATTCATCAATTATACAATGATGAAGAAGAAACTGATATTATTTATACAGTCAACTCTTATGATAATAGCATATTTAAGATTAATATAAAAAAGTATATCATTGAAGCATACGCATATGTAGGGAAATTTCCAACTCATCTAGCTATTTTTAAAGATAGAATATTTATAGCAAACAGCGATTCAAATTCAGTTTCAGTAGTTGATAAAAAAACCTTTGAATTAATAGAAAATATCTCAGTTGGAGAAAAACCACATGGCTTAATTTTAGATAATAATAATCTTTATGTAGCAAATAGTAATGGATATAGTATGGATATAATCAACTTAGATGATTATACAATAAAGAGAAAATCACTACCATATAATCCGCTACATTTCTATATGTATAAAGACAAATTGTATATTATAGCTGCTATGTCAAATGGTATGTTAAACAGTTATATGATTATATACAGTACAGTTGAAAATAGAATATTAAAAAAATTATCAATAAACAATATGATATATAATATTATTTACAAAGCGGATATTAATTGCATATATACTCCTAATGTTAGTGATGGTTATTTATATAAAATTGAATTTGGAGAAGTAGATTATATAAAAAAATATTATATAGGTGGGATGCCATGTAATTTAGTTGATATGGGAGAATGTATCTATATAAGTGATGTACTTAATAATCAAATTATTGTATTTAATTATAAGAATGAGACAATGGAGACTAAACTTAGTGTTGATAAGGAACCAAATGGATTATTAATAATATAAGCACTAAAATCTATGATATTAAACAGAGAACTAAAATCATAGATTTTATGTAGATTGCTTACTCCGAGTACACCTTTGAATAATTAAATGGTAATATCTTTATCATTATTTTTATAATCCGAAATCAATAGATTAATAATATTTTTATAAATAAAATCAGGATTCTTCTTCCAATTTTTACAAATGTGTTTAGCCTGCTTACTTGAAACTACGTTTAAAGATATGTTAAAAATTATAATATCATTTTCTTTGACTTTTAAATTTACAATATATTCAGAATCATTTTTTTTGAAATAATCACTTGTAATTTGTTTTTCTTTTATTTTTTGCAAATTGTTCTTTTCTATTTTTATTTTTATATCATCTTTAATAGTTTGCGGGATATTGTTTTTAAAATATTGTAAAGTTTTATCTCCTAATTCAGTTAATTTATAATATTGAATTTTGTTTTCTTCAAGTAAAGTAATAAATTTTGAAGAAATAAGTTCGCTCAAGTATTGCTGTACAAGAAAATAGTTCATATAGTTGGATTCAAGTACAAATTGTGTGATTTCAGTATTTGTTATATTGAAATCTGATGAATATATAATATATAACAGTACTAATTTGTGTTGAGCTAATTCTTTTGAATTTTTAGCAAACACTTTACCACCTACTCACTTTTTGTAATATGTAAATTATAACACACAAAACTATTATATGCATATGACTTTTTGTAATTAAAGTGGTTCATAATAAAAAAGATAACGATTTTTATGGGAAAAAGGAAAAGCTATAAAAACAGCTTTTCCTTTTTTGATTATATATTAATTATATAAAATTTATTACTTGTTTGATAAATTATTTTCAGCAGTTTCTATTAAATTTTTAACCATATAGCCACCTACATAGCCATTTTGTCTAGATGTTAAAGTACCTTTGTCAATTTGATCATAATTAGACAAACCTAATTCATTAGCAATTTCAAGTTTTAATTGATTTAAAGCTTGACGTGCTTCTGGAACTACAGTTTTATTTCTAGACATTTTTTAGAATCCTCCTGACTTTATATTTTATCTAAAATAGATAATTTATAGAAAATATAATTATCATTTAACTTAAAATTTAGTTTATATGAATAATATGTTTCATTATTATTTTAACCATAAAATATTTAATTATATATAGTAATAATCTTAAATTCAGAACAAATATTCTTTATTAAGAAATGATTAAATCTGTTTACAAATATTCAAATGAATTATAAAATTATATAGTAAATAAAAATCAATCAAATTTCAAAAATTTTTTTGAATTTAGAAAGATGTATATAAGGGTGGTTTTGTGAATAATAAAATGAAAGAAAAATTATATGAAAAAGCTTATGATATGGGTGTTGCAAAGATTGGAGTAGCAAATTTAGAAGGTTTCTTATTTGATGATTTAAAGCAATTTTCTACTGGCATTTCTATAGCAGTAAGATTATCAGATGCAATAATAAATCAAATAAATGATATACCTACTAAAACATATTTTCATCATTACAGAGCTATTAATTTTTTAATTGATCAAATTACATTAGCTTTAAGTAATATGATACAAAATGAAGGTTATTATGCTTTAGCTATACCAGCTTCACAAACAATAAAAACAGACAAGGATGCATATAGAGGTCTTTTTCAACATAGAACAGCAGCAGTTAGAGCTGGTTTAGGTTGGATAGGTAAAAATGCATGTCTTATAACAGATGAATACGGTCCTCGTGTTAGATTAGGAACAATTTTAACAAATATGACATTAGAATATGATAAACCTATAGTAAACTCCAAATGTGGTGATTGTAATATATGTGTTTCAAAATGTCCAGCACTGGCTTTAAAAGGTAATCTGTGGAAACCAGGCATAGAAAGAGAAAAGCTTGTGGATGTTGTTGCATGTAGTAATCATATGAGTGTACATTACAAGGACATTGGAAGAGGGTCTGTTTGCGGTGTTTGTGTATCTAACTGTCCAAAAGGTAATAGAGTTTTGAGATGAGTTTTGTGAGTATGCGTAATTCGCCAATAAGCCATAATTTGAAGATTGAAAGATGTAAATAATATTTTTACTAGTATTGATATCTAAATGAAAATTGACAAAACAAAGCTATCTTTTTATATAAATAATTAAGATTCATTTAAAGTAGAAGGGAGTCATATCATGACAGCAAGAAAAATAACAGCATATATACTACTATTTATACTTATATTTTCAATAACAGCTTGTACAAATACAAATGAAGTACCTAATAATGATCAAAACAATAATCAAACAAATGAGCAGCTGAGTAATGAGGTCAATAATAATGAACAAGCTAGTGGAGAACAACAAGAACCAAAGCAACAAGTGAAGGAACCTGACAAAAAAAATGATATAGAGGATATAGATTTAAGTCTCAAACCAAATGAGACTGGTCAAATTATGGTATTGATGTACCACGGAATTACTGAAAAAGAATCTGAATGGGCTAGATCAGTTGAAAATTTCAAGAAAGATTTAAATATATTATATGATAAGGGATATAGACCAATTTCACTAGTCGATTTTGTGGAAAATAATATAACAACAGAGGCGGGTTATACTCCTGTAGTTATTACATTTGATGATGGACTTCAAAATAATTTCAATATCATTGAAAAAGATGGTGAAAAAATAGTTGATCCTAATAGTGCTGTTGGGATATTAGAAGCATTTAATAAAGAGCATCCAGATTTTCCTTTAGAAGCAACGTTTTTTGTTTATGGGACTAATCCATTTAGACAGAAGGACTTAGTGAAATACAAATTGAATTATATTATAGACAAAGGGATGGACATAGGTAATCATACAATTTCACATAATGATATGTCAAAGAAATCAAATCAAAACAGTGAAAGTATTCAAAAATACATTGGTAGAGAGGCTAAGTTTTTAGAGGAAATGATTGATAGTGACTATAAAATAAATACTTATGCTCTTTGCAATGGTGCTAGACCAAATAAAGAATTTATATCATTACTAGAAAAGGGTAATTATGAAGGATTTGAATATAACAATGTGGCAATATTGAATGTAGGTGCAAGTCCTTCTGTTTCGCCAATTGACAAGAAATTCAATCCTATGTCTATAAGAAGAGTTAGAGCTAGTGAAACAAATGTAGGTAAATTTGGTATGTATGCGTATCTTGAAATGTTTGACAAGCATACTGACAGGAGATTTATAAGTGATGGGATTTCAGATATAATAACTGTTCCAAAAAAATATGAAGATAAAATTGATAAAGAAAAATTAAGAGATAAAAAATTAAATTTATACGAATAAAAGTAGTTATTGGGGGAGATGAAATGAAAAAGATAAGAATATTGCTTATATGCTTGGTTTTAGTAATGTCAATTGTATCTATAGGATATGCAACTGATGAATATGGGGAATTTCCAAGCCAAGAAGTAATTAAGGGGAAAGTATTAAAGATAATATCTGAAGAGAGAAGGGAAATTGAAGGTTATACAGAGGGGCAAGGTATGACTTTTCAAACAGTAAGAGTTTTAATAAAAAATGGAGCGCACAAAGGTGAAGAGGTAATTGTCGAAAATGTATTGGATGACAGATTTGCTTATAATATTAATATTGAAGAAGGAATTGATGTATTGTTAGCATTAGATGAAGATGAAAATGGTTTAATAGATATGGCTTACATAACGGATATAGCTAGAGATAAATATTTGTATTGGGTTATAGGCTTGTTTATTGTGTTGCTTGTTCTTATTGGTGGATTTAAAGGCTTAAAGTCTGTAATTACATTAAGCATAACAGTATTAGCAATATTCAAGTTATTTTTACCTCTTATATTAAAAGGATATAACCCTGTTACATTATCAGTTGCTATATGTATTGGAGTTATAGCAATAACATTGGTTATTATATCAGGTATAAATGTAAAGAGTATATCTGCTATTATTGGAACATCATTAGGGGTTTTAGTAGCTGGAATTTTGACATTAATAATAAGCCATTATGCACATCTAACTGGTTTAGGAAGTGAAGAGGCACAGATGTTGACAATGATCCCTCAGGGAATTGAATTTAATTTTAGAGGAATATTATTTTCAGCAATAATACTTGGTGCATTAGGAGCTGTAATGGATGTAAGTATGTCTATTGCATCCTCTATGCATGAGATAAGAGATAAAAAACCTGATATAACAATTAAAGAATTATTTAAATCTGGAATGAATGTAGGTAGAGATATAATGGGTACTATGTCTAATACACTTATATTAGCTTATACAGGCGGTTCTATACATCTTATGCTTTTATTTAAAGCTTATAATTTTCCAATATTAGAGATAATAAATAGAGACATAATAGCATCAGAAATAGTTAGAGCTCTTGCGGGAAGTATAGGTTTAATATTTACAATACCAATAACAGCTTTAGTCTTTACATTGTTAGTTAATAAAAAGAAAACACGACAAGTTGTAAAATAGGAGAATGTTAGTATATAAAAAGCTGGAAACAACAGTTTGTGTTTTTTGAGGTGATACAGTGAAGTCTATAGCAAATTATATCTCAATTTCGAGAATATTTCTGTCTTTTGCGTTATTTTTGGTAAAGCCACTAAGTACCGTGTTTTATATAATTTATCTCCTTTGTGGGATTAGTGATGGTTTGGATGGATATATAGCAAGGAAAACTAACACCTTAAGTAAATTGGGAGAAAAACTTGACTCTTTTGCAGATTTGATAATGGATTTGGTATTGATTATTGTACTATATCAAATTATTAACCCAACAGTTCAAATCATTGTTTGGATAGCTATCATATTAATAATCAGAATATTATCGATGGTAGTGGTATTTGTAAAATATAAAACCTTTGGAATGCTTCATACTTATGGGAATAAAATTACGGGGCTTATGCTGTTTGTATTCCCATTATCACTTGGTTTTGTGCAATCAGATGTGCTGATGTATATAATTTGTGTGGTTGCAAGTATTTCAGCTATTGAAGAATTATTTATTAATTTATCAGCAAAAAAATTGCAAGCAAATAGGAAAACCATATTCTCAAAATGAGCATAATCCATAGAAATTAAAGTTAAGATAAATCATTTTTTTATTTTAACATAATGATAAAAAGTGCGAAAAATTATTGTTCGCACTTTTTTAAGTAGAAAACCCAAATATATGATTTGGCGTGAATTGCTTATTCCTAGGAATGAAGTGAGGAGGAGTTTCATTGATTAAGATTTTATATTTTTAGAATAAAGACATGAATTCTTCTAAAGTTATATTTGAAAAATAATCATTTATATTATAGCTTGACAAAGCTTCTATTATAGCTTCTCTTGAATGTTTTATGCCTGTTAATGCTTTTGTGATATCTGTTATGTCTTTTGCACTAAAGAAATCGCCATATAAGTCAATAGATTCTATAATTCCTTTGTTTACATATAAATATGCTTCAATAATTCCGCCTTTAAATTTCTTTTCATTTTTAAAAGTATATTTCGGTGATTTACCAAAATTCCATTCCCATTTAGAATATCTATCTTCAACTAATTTATTTATGTTTTTAATATCTTCATTAGTAAAAATATATTCTTTGACATTAGGATTTTTTGATATATGCTCCATTATCAAATTCATAAATTCGTTTATAGTTAATGGAGATTTCAGATGTTTACTTATATTGGTAACACGACTTTTAACTGATTTCACAGCTTTATCTTTAAATTTATCTTTTTTTACTTTTAAAGCACCAGATAAGTCTTTGATATTTGAAGTGAATAATAAAGTACCATGATGAAATATTCTATTTTTATATTTGTATTGTGCATTACCTGAAAACTTTTTGCCATCTATAGTTAAATCATTACGACCTGTAAACTCAGCATTGATGTCTATAGTTTTGAGAACATCAATGATAGGTTGAGTGAATTTTTTAAAATCGCTAAAGCTTTTTGAGTCATCATTAGCAACAAAAGTAAAATTTAAGTTTCCAAGATCGTGAAAAACAGCTCCACCACCTGATAATCTTCTTACAACTATTATGTTATTTTCCTTAACATAATCTTCATTGATCTCTGATAGCGTATTTTGATTTTTACCAACAACAATGCATGGTTCATTACGCCAAAGCATAAAACATTCTTCATCAAATTTTTTTAAAACGTATTCTTCAGCAGCTAAATTAAAATAAGGGTTTGTAGAATTATTAACAATTTTGAGCATAATCAGCACCTCTCATGTAGTTTGTATAGTGTATACATAACATAAAATATGAATACAACTAGGTTATATTAAATTGTACAATAAAATCTCTATAAATTCAATGCAAAATAAATAACAAAGTATATTCAATTTTTCACAATAAATAATACAATAGACAACTATTAAAAATTCATTTTTTATGCAATAATTGTAAGATGAAGTTTAAATTTTATGATATAATGATTTATAAATAATAGAGTTTTTTTAGGAGGTAATCATGAAAAGAAAAATAAAAATTTGTACAATCATAGGTGCTATATTTTTTCTATTTTTGATTGTTTATAAGTATATAATGAAAGCAGATAAAAAAGAAAATAATACTCAAATAATTACAGGTACAGATGATCATAAGACTATTATATTAGGAAGGAAATATACAAAACTTAGTTAAAAGCAGTTATAAAGGAATTGTATTTAATATTACTTATTTTATGAATAAAAATAATAAATTAACTTTACAATTAAATATATTGTTAAAATGGCTATATATAACAAATAGTCGTTTTTTTTATGTGATAACATAAGAAAAATACTATTAAGTCCAATATTTGTTTGATGCAGCTTTGGAAGATGTAATTTATGGACTCTGTATAGAGAGCTAGAAGAAATGAAGATTGCATTAGGTGCTAAATTTTCACGGTATGGTTAATTAATTTAGTATTACCTAAAAATTAAGATAAGAATAATACCATGGAAAACAAGTTTCAAATTATTATATTAATTGGAACAAGGATAAGCAATTATATATTGCAGATGCTACAGATGTTGCCAACTGTACGACTGAGCACTTAAAATCTTGCCAGTTTTAAAAAACCTTTTTGTGATGAATAGCTTTTTCACGAAAGCCTTTTGGTTTACAATTATATTTAGCAAGGAACTTTCTATAGAAAAAGCTTAGATTTGAAAAACCACATAACTCTGCCACTTTATAAATAGGAAGATTGGAATTGATTAGAAAATCTTCTGCTAATAATAATTGTTGCATAAGTTTCAATTCACTAAATGTAGCACCAGTTTTATTTTTAATTAAATTACTAATATAATTAGGCGAATAACCAAAAAACTTTGACATATTATCTAATGTACAATTTGTGCAATTGGATTCTATATGTTTAAGTATTTTAATAATAGTAGTATTTTCAATATTTTCATAATCAGAAAGAGATTTATCATATTGAATTTGTAATAAGTATAAAAACATCATTTTAACATAGAGATCACTAAGCTCTTTATAAAGATTATTTTTATCAAAATAAATACAAATAAGACTATTTATTGCAGATTGAAAGTGTTCATTTTCAAGTGTATGAAATATTAAATACTTATCGCGAGTTCTACTTTTATTAAGATTTCCTAGTAAAAAATTTGATACTATACTTTCTTCATATATTTGACTCAAAAATCTGTCATCAAAAAATTCTTGAGTAAAGATTAAATTTATTACAATATCATTTTTATTTTTATATTTTGAGCTATGTGCAACATCTGGTCCTAGGATACATACATCACCTTTGCTTAGCATCACCTTTTTATTATTTATAACAAATTCACAAGATCCATCGTAAATATAATTTAATTCCATATCTTTATGAAAATGTGGAGGTATATTGGTATATCGTGTTTCTTTAATTAATTTAATACTGTTATTACACAAATCATAGGTGAAATCAAAAAAGAAAATATCTTTATTATTATGTTTAACAATAGGAATATTATCGTATCGAGGACTTAATTTATTTGGATTATTTTTATGCCATATTTCGCTAGGAGTTGCTTTTCTGAGAAAAACATCTAATTCACTATAGTTCATACTATTACTCTCCTTATTATAATTTTATCAAATATATTAAATATAAATAATAACATAGTTAAAAAATACAATTTATAATTCATCAAAACAATTAAATGCTCTATCATAAGCAAAGTCAATGATGTTTATTTGATATGTTATTTTAACAGTATTATCATAAGAGCATCCTTTTTGGTCAAGAATTTTTGATATTATAGGTTTGAAAAATATCATCAATATTATTGTTTTTCGATTCACTATCTTTATTCAGATTAGATCCATTTATTTCGGATAAACTCTATTTAAAGGCATTTTTTGGGTTTTCATCTATCTATACGTATTAATTAAGTACTAAATTATACGTGTTTTATACATTATAATTTAGCATACATTTACTCTAGAGTAAAGCTTAAAAATATCTCGGTTGTCTTGTATCCAAGGCTAGAACGAAATTAAAGTGTATTATGGGTTACCATTATTTCATTTACAATAATAAAAGATAAATATATTTATCTTTTTATAATTACTAAATCTTATTTGAAGAAATTACTTTTCTATTTATTGCAATGTTTTTTTAGTTTTTAAAGTCGTAAAATTCCATACTGTATATCTCTTCTATAATCAATTCTTTTATTGACTTGCAACAAACTTTCTTGAAGGTTTCTCTTTTATACTACCTCTATTAGCAATTTAATAGGAATAAGTTGATTTGTTTATATTAAAATATGATAGTAATTTGCTTTAAATATGTCATTTTATAATATGAAATATGATGTTATTATTAAGTTAATCTATTAAGTTTTGCCGCAATAAATTAAAGATAATTTTCATACTAGGAGGAATTAATATGGTTAAAAACGAGTTTCCAAAAGATTTTTTATGGGGAGGAGCTATTGCATGCAGTCAAGCAGATGGTGGTTATAGAGAGGGAGGAAAAGGAATTAGCACACAAGACTGTAGATTTTTCGATCCTAATTGGGATGAAAAAACTATTTATGAAAGAGCTTACTTTTCAGAAATGAGTACAGCAGGATTGAAAAAAGCTATAGAAGATGAAGGAAACATAAATTATCCTCTTCGTAGAGGGATTGATTTTTATCATAAATATCCACAAGATATTTCATTATTAAAAGAATTAGGATTAAAAGTATTTCGAACTTCTATTTCGTGGTCAAGAATTTTTCCTAATGGAGATGATATATTACCAAATGATGAAGGAATTAAATATTATAGAGACTTATTTGGAAAATTAAAAGAAAATGATATTAAAATATTTGCTACTATAGTACACTATGATATTCCAGTAAACTTGGTTTTAAAATATGGTGGTTGGAAAAATAGAAAAACTATTGATTTTTATTTAAAATATGTAAAGGTATTATTTGAAAATTTTGGAGACATAGTAGACTATTGGTTACCATTTAATGAAATAAATGCAGCTAGATTTGGTACTTGGGATGGAGCATGTTTAATAAAGGGTGAAGAAGAGAATTATGATCAATCAATTTACCAATGTGTACATCATCAATTTATCGCGAGTGCTAAGGTTATAGAACTTTCGAAGAAAATGTTAAAAAAACCTATGATTGGAGCAATGATAGCGAGATTTTGTTCATACCCAGCTACATGCAAACCAGAAGATGTTCTTCAATCTATTCATGATGAGCAATACTCAAATTATTTTTATTTAGATGTTATGGCAAGAGGTGAATATCCAAAATATATGGATAGGTTCTTCGAAAAGATGGGAGTTAACATACAATTTGCTGAAGGAGATAAAGAATTGTTGAAAAACAACACAGCAGATTTTGTTTCATTTTCATATTATTCATCACAAGTTTCGACAATAGATCAGAGTTGGAGTAAAACTTGCGGTAACTTAGTTGCTGAGGCAAATCTGAATCCATATTTAAAAACTAATGAAATTGGCTGGACTATAGATGGTATAGGGTTAAGGATCGTTTTAAATCAACTATATGATAGATATCAATTACCTCTATTTATTGCAGAGAATGGATTGGGAACATTTGAAAAATTAGAAGAAGGTAACACTATTCATGATGATTATAGAATCAGTTATTTTGAAGAACACTTTAAAGCTATGAAGGAAGCTATTACTGATGGTATAGATTTAATTGGATATACAGCATGGGGAATTATAGATATTGTATCATGCGGACCTTTAACAATGGATAAGAGATATGGTGTAATTTATGTTGATTATGATAATTGTGGAAATGGTACTGGAAATAGATATAAAAAAGACTCCTTTTATTGGTATAAAAAGGTTATTGAAACGAATGGAGAAAATTTATAATTAAATTCTTAACATGTAGTACTAGTTATCAATGTTGTTCATATGCGATTATAATTTATAGATACATTGATTTAGGATATTAATATTTTATCTAACATAGGAAAACTTTTTCAGATCCTTGCTAAAGTAATAATGTGTTTAGATAGGCTTGATGATAGGATGACAATTTATTAAACTGCTCACTTTATTTATTAACATGTACATAGTTAATAAATAAAGTAATTATGGGAGGAAGGAAAATGAAAAATAAAGAGCTTGCAAAAAAAATTATATCTCTACTCGGTGGGAGAGATAATATTAAATACGCAACACACTGTGTTACAAGATTACGTTTTAATTTACATGATGAAAAGAAAGCAAATTTAAAAGAAATCGGCAAATTAGACGGTGTCATTAGCTTAGTTGAACAAAGCGGTCAAATTCAAATAATTATTGGGAGCCATGTTGAAGATGTATTTGTTGAAATTGAACCAATGTTAAAAGATAATGTAGAAAAAACAACAAATAAAAAAGAAAAATTCTCTTTTGGATGGATTTTGAGTTTTTTAACGAGTATTTTTGCACCTATTATCCCAGCATTTGCAGGGGCTGGTATGATGAAAGCAATACTAGCTTTAGTAACTGTTTTAGGTTTAAGTGATGGAACTGGGGGAACATTTCAAGTTTTTAACATTGTCTCTGATACAGCATTTTATTTCTTACCATTTTTAGTTGCACTTTCTGCTGCAAAGCGACTTAAAACTGACCAATTTTTAGCATTAAGTGTTGCTGGAGCATTGATGTATCCAACAATTATTAATGCTGTTGGAGTAAAGGGAGTAGCGCCAATAGTATTCTTAGGAATTAAAGTACCTATTTTTTCATATGCATCTACTATATTTCCAATACTATTTGGAATAATTTTATTAGCTTATGTATATAAACTTTGTAATAAGATTTTTAAAATTAACATTTTAAAAGTTGTTTTTGTACCATTAGTAGCTCTAGCGATTACAATTCCTATCACTTTATTGTTTTTAGCACCTATTGGAAATTATATAGCTATTTATTTAACAGATATTATTACTTGGTTGTTTTCAACAATGGGACCATTTGCAGGAGCAATTGTAGGATTTTTTATGCCACTAATGGTGCTAGGAGGGTTACATCAATCATTAACACCAATGGAAATATTAAACATGTCAACTTTGGGCTATGATATAGTATTGCCTATAGAATTTGCACATAATATGGCAGAAGCAGGAGCAGCTATAGGTGTTGCAGTAAAATCTAAAAACAAAAAAGTAAAGTCATTAGGAATATCAACAGGTATTTCAGCATTAATAGGAATTTCTGAACCAGCACTATATGGAATTAATGTTCCCAAGAAAAAGCCGTTGTATTGTGCAATGGTTGCTAATGCAATTGGAGGCTTCTTATCAGTTTTCTTTATGGTAAAATGTTTCGTGTTTATGATGCCAGGTATTTTTAGTATAACAGGATATATTGATAGTACTAACTTTGTCAAAAACTTATTATTTGCAGTAATTAGTATGGCTGCAACATTTATTATTGCTTTTATACTTGTTCTTATTGTAGGATTTGAAGATGATCCTCAAGAAGATGAAGAAGAGCAGGTTTTAATTAATAAAGAACCTTTTCAATTAGTTTCTCCAATGAGTGGCACATTAATTGCTTTAGAAGATGTTAACGATGAAGTGTTTTCGAAAAAGCAATGTGGAGATGGGATAGCAATTAATCCTAGCGGTAATAAAATTGTAGCCCCTTGTGATGGAGTTGTTAAGGTGGTAATGGGACACGCTATAGGTATTGAAACGAATAATGGAAAAGAAATACTAATTCATTTAGGAGTAAATACAGTTGAATTAAATGGTAAATATTCAAAGGTTTTAGTAAAGAAAGGTGATCAAATAGTTACAGGTCAAGAATTATTGCAATTTGATAAAAATGCAATAATAAAGGAAGGTTATGATATTACAACTATGGTAGTGTGTACCAATGGAGAAGTTGAATATAAAAAAGAAAATACAAAAATTAAAGAACTCGAACAACTATTTATAGTTAAATAAATAGCATTACTAGGAAATGAATTCCTTCTTAGTATATAGAGCTATACGCTTGTGTTTAGATCAAGTAGATATATTTAAGATTCAGTTAAGAGCAAGTACGTATGGAAAAGTGGGAGTGATGATGGAAACACCTGCAGCTTTATTAGGTATGGGATTAGATGAATTAAGTATGAGTCTTCCCGTGCATATTAAATTCTAGATATATCATTCGAAATACTTCTAAAAAGGTTATGGAAGTTATTATAGATAAAATTATTATGCTATCAACAGCTGAAGAAATTTTAAATTACATTATTTAGTTACTGATTAACTTTTGAGTTAGATTTACTTTACATCTCCATACGAAAGCGGAGATAGAAAATATCTACTTTTTATTAGTAAACTAATATTTATATTCTATTAGAGCAGACGAATAAAGTGTCTGTTCTATTTTTTTATTAATTATTTACCGATGTAACGTATAGAATTATAATAAAGATTTATAGAAAAATGGAGGATTATATTTATTGATATTGCATGGGTGGATTCAATTTATGGACTCTGTACCGAGAGTTAGAAGAAATGAAGAGTTTTTTAGGGGATAGGTAAAACAGTAAACAGACGTTTTAATTCTTTCCCAAGTATATCATATAGCCCTAATGACTATATTATAGTTTGTGAAAATGAGGATGAAAACATATTAAACTATTATTTGTACAGTTTAAAAAAGAAGTAATAATAAATGATATATCTAAATAAATTATAATAGATGACTATTTTTTGACTCAAGGGGGTTATGATATGAAAATAGTTTTATTGAATAAAAAGAATATTATAAAATATATAATGCTATTTCTATTTGTATTTTCAGCTATTAGATGGTCAAATATTATAGATGATGGTATAGATTATGTATTTGCTCCAAAAAAAGAATTACCAATATATTGTGTTGACAAAAAGGAGAAAAAAATTGCTATTAGTTTTGATGCAGCATGGGGAGCTGAACATACTTTAGATATATTAGATACACTCGATAAGTATAATGTTAAGACTACTTTTTTCTTAGTTAAGTTTTGGGCAGAAAAGTATCCTGAGATGGTTAAAGAAATTCATAAAAGAGGTCATGAAATAGGGAATCATTCTTCTACACACCCTCACATGTCAAAGCTTAGTAAAGAGCAGATTATAAAAGAATTAAAAGGGACTGAAAATGTAGTAAAAAAATTAACTGGACAAAAAACAGTGGTATTCAGGCCTCCTTTTGGAGATTATAATGATAGGTTAATTAAAACATGTAGAGAGTTAGGATATTATGTTATACAATGGGATGTTGACAGCCTTGATTGGAAGTCTTATGGAGTACAGCCTGTAGTTGACAAAGTAACGAGAAATGTAAAAAATGGATCTATAGTTTTATTTCACAACAATTCAAAATATGTGTCTGAATTTTTACCATTGGTTATACAGAAGCTCCAAGAACAGGGGTATGAAATAGTTCCAGTGTCAGAATTGATACATAAAGGAGATTTTCGTATAGATAGTACTGGTAAACAGATTAAAATTAAAACAAAATAGAAAGTAGAGCGTAAGAAACCATGATGTGGTGCTTACGCTTATTACTATTTTGAGCTGTAATTTTATATTTATAATGATTGAATTAATATAAATAGTTGATTTAAATAGTATTTAATAGTAGATATAAAGTAATACAATAGGCATCAGCTTTAAGATAAACTAATGCGACTATTGGAAGAGTAAAGCTAATAGCTCTTTTATAAAGAATGATATTGAGTTGTGGATACTATCATAGTCTTGTATTCTGAAATCAATTGTGTTAATTGTAGTTAGTTCTTTAACCTTTATCCTATCAGCAAAGAATTAAGGAACATTTGAAAACATTAATAAAAAATTATGAGAACGGTGACATATAGATGTCACTGTTTTTATGCTAAAATGTTTTTAAATAAATTTGTAGTCCTTGCGAAGAATTACAATTAGGAGATAAGTAATAATTTTTTCCTTGAAAGCTGATATAGATTAGTTTAATTATAGTGTTCAAATTTTGCTTCCTTTCATTTAGAAATTATGATTGTGGGTTCAACAAAATCATACCTCTTTTTGGAGGGACAAAGTTTTGATATAAATTCAAAGTAAGATCAATAGGTTGAGTCAAAGATTATGCTTAAATCTTTAACAACACCAATAAAGATTAGGGGGTTATTAATTGAATATTAATGAAAAAAAATATTTAAGTATAGAAGAGATTATTTCATTACCAACCTTAACAGATACAAACATAAGTGATGATGGTAAAAACGTAGCATTTGTCAAGAAGACAGCTAACTGGAAAGACAATAAATATATGAATCAAATATGGATATATGAAAAAGATAAGGGGCAATCTTACCAATTATCAAATAGGGATATAGATTGTACATATCCATTATGGTCTCCAGATTCTAAACATATTGCATACCTTAGTACAGTTTGTGATGGGGATAAGAAGAAAAATCAGATTTTTGTTAAGTCAAAAGATGGTTATAGTGAGGTTCAAATTACTGATGAGAAAGAAGGGATCAGTAAATTCAAATGGGAGCCTACTGGCAAGGGTTTTTATTATGTTGCACAATCAAAAGAATCTGAGGAGATAAAGAAACGCAGGGAGATATATGGAGAATTCCATCATATAGGCAAGGAATACCAGAATAATTGTTTATATTACATTGAAATAGAAAAATGCATAAAAAAATCTAATGATAAATATGAATGTCCAGAATATTATGGAATAGCTGAGAATGAAAATGAAAAGGAAAATAGTGTTGCATATAAACTAACTGATGGTAAGAATTTTCATATCCATGAATTTGATATTTCAAATGATGGGAAAAAGGTTGTATTTATAGCTACACCAAGCCCAGAAAGGGGAAATTATCAGAATGGAGACCTATACATACTAGATATTAAAGTTGGAAAGTTACAAAAGATAAATAGCAATAAATTATTAGGGGGTAGCGTTTGCTTTTCTCCTCATGGCACCAAAATATGTTATACAACAAGTATAAGAGAGAAGGAATACTATAAGAAACATATAAAAGATAGTACACTTGAGATATATGATATTAATAGTGGAGAGCTAATTCAACCATTAACAGATTTTGATAGTACGGTTATTCCAATACGATGGACATCTAAAGGAATTTTAATTAGATGGCAGAATAAAACTAATTACATTATTGGATTACTATCGGATGATGGTAATGTGGACATGTTAAGTGAAAAAATAGATTGCTGTATAATAGATGTTTCTATAACAAAGGATGGAAATCATATATCATATAATAAGGCTATATCAAATGAAACTTTTGAAGTCTATTTAGATGATAAAAAAATAACCAACGAGAATAGTATTTTAAAGGGGAAACTTAAAAGTAACAGGGAAATAATCTCATGGAAAAATAGTGATGGTCTAGAAATAGAAGGGGTTTTATCAATCCCAATAGAGTTCGATTCTAATAAAAAATATCCTTTATTGGTAGTAATCCATGGTGGACCAAAGAGTGCATCTTTTCCAATATCTTCAGGCTGTTTTAATGAAAAATATCCTATTGAGCAGTTTATTGAAAAGGGCTTTATAGTATTAGAACCAAACTACAGAGGAAGTTCAGGATATGGTAATGAATTCTTAAAAGCAAACTATAGAAAACTGGGAATTGGTGACTACGAAGATGTTATATCTGGCGTGGATACACTAGTTGACAAGGGGATTGTAAATAAGGATAGAGTAGGAGTTATGGGATGGAGTCAAGGAGGATATATATCAGCCTTCTGTTCTACATATAGTGATAGATTTAAAGCTATTTCAGTAGGAGGTGGAATTAGTGATTGGATAACCTATTATGTGAATACAAATATACATCAATTTATTAGGATGTATTTAGGAGATAATCCATGGAATGATTCAGAGATATATGCTAAAACTTCACCAATAACATATATTAAATCAGCCTGTACACCCACCTTGATCCAACATGGTGAAAAGGATGCAGGAGTTCCAATTATAAATGCATATGAGCTATATCAAGGGCTAAAGGATATGGAAGTTGATACAGAATTAGTTATATTTAAAGGAATGGGGTATAGCTCTAACAAACCAGGAATTAATAGGGCTATAATGAAGCAGAATTTGATGTGGTTTTCACACTATATTCTTGGAGAAAGTATGAAAGATTTTAGGGTTTTATGATTAATAAATGGATATCCGCACAGGATACATAAAGATGAAACAGTTTTCAGAAGGTGACACAAGTGCCTACAAAGGTAATGATGGATTTTATTTATGAATATGAATCAGGAGAGATTCAAAGCTCAGAGGAAACAAGTGAAGTAATCTGGGTTCATAGAGATAAAGTTATGGATTACATAACTTCGCCAACACAAAGATACAGATTTAAAAAAATATAGATTTTGATAATAGAGTTACATATGCTTCATACATAACACGACCAAAATTTAAATTGCTGTATGAACGAGATGTCTGATGTGTGAGAGAGGTTATGAGTTTCCCTGTGCAACTTCATCTAAATAGAGTGTTGATAACATTCACTTTCTTAGAAGAAGGGTGTTACTAGAAAAAGGTAGAAGAAAATTCTAATTTAGGCTAATAATGTGCCGTTGTATAAAATATCTACAATCATTATCATTATTAGGTATAAATATTTAATGTCTAAAATGAGAAACTTGGAATGTAGGTAATAAGTATGTAATTTTTAAAATAGGTATATGATAATCATTCTGAAGGTAAAATTATCTGTTTTGATATTAAGTGAATTATTGAACGAAAATATAGGCTTTTTTATTGATAAAGAAGTATTTTACAAATAGCTTCAAGAACATAACTATAGTATTTTTGGACTGTTTTAACAGAGAAGAGGATTATTAACGAAAGATATTAGTAAAGGGAAATACAAATAAACGAATATTATTGGAGCACAATATTGGATAAAAATTGAAAAAATTATGCTGAATAAAGTTTTCGTGTAGGTACAATTGTTTGAAGGTTTTATTGCGCGTACGATTAAACACTACTAATGCAAAAGTTAAGACTAGTTTACTTTTATAACTAATGGTGACAGCCTTGATTGGAAATCATATGGAGTACAGCCTGTAGTTGACAAGGTAACGAGAAATGTAAAAAATGGATCCATAGTGTTATTTCAAAATATGTATCTGAGTTTTTACCATTAGTTATACAGAAGCTTCAAGCACAGGGGTATGAAATAGTTCCAGTGTCAGAATTGATACATAAAGGAGATTTTCGTATAGATAGTACTGGTAAACAGATTTTGAGCCAAAGGAAAATTAAATAGTCATACAAAACCATAGTGTATAAGTCTCCAATATTAGTCCTGGAGGTTTATACACTTGCTTTGTTTAGCCAATAATAGAGGAAAATAATTTCTAATCTATAGGAATATTAAAGAATAGTATTTTTTCTATATTACATAAATTATGCTTAAAGTTGTTATGAAAACAGTAAGAACATTGGCTAGTTCAAATATATTCATGTTAAATCTGTATCACTTTGTTTCATTATCTTTAAAAAGGTTGCTGTCTTTAATAAATGTAATATAGTTCATTATATGCTTTATTTCATCGGCAGTGCTATCTTCTAACATATTTACTAATTGTTCTTGTAGTGCTTTAGTACTAATTTTTGAAGATGAAATAAACAGATGATTAGGTGTTATATCTAAGGCATAACATATTTTCAAGATGGTTTCCATTGAAGAAGTTGTAACACCACGTTCAATATTACCAATATATTGTTGTGAAAGTTCAGTTTTATATGCTAGTTGCTCCTGTGTTAAGTTTTTTTTCAGTCGATATTTCTTTATGTTACTACCTACTTTTTTGATGTCTATAATTTTTGTTTTCAAATTAAATACCTCCTTCTTACTTATAGGATAGGTTAATATCTAGTTATATATAAGCAACAATTAAGAGTAATCACTATTTATTGTTGCTATTTTATATGATATAATTGTATGAAAATAATAATACGACAAAAAAAGTCGCTATTCTAATATTATTCGACAATATACGTATCGAAATAGTATTAAGGTATTAAAAAATCATGTATGTAGGAGGAGAATTAATGAAACTTAAGACAAGATTAATAGCTGTAAATCTAGGAATTATTATAATAATTTTTGGAGCAATCATAAGTATTTTGATGTATAACATGTATATGGATATCAAAGAGAAAACCATAGATTTAGTTGCACAGACTACTAATGAAGCTGCAACTGAAATGCAAGATATATTTAATGAAGCTGTAAATGATGTAGAAGCTATGGCTTATACTATAAAGACTCTAAAAATGAATAATGTTACAGATAGAGATTCTGTAAATAATATACTTAAAGAAGAACTTGAAATAAATGAAAATTACATATGTTATTGGGCAGTATTTGAACCAAATGCTTTTGATGGTAAAGATGCTGAGTTTGCTAATACAAAAGGTAGTGATAAAAATGGCAGATACCTTCCATGCTGGTCTAAAAACGGTAATAATCTAGTGTTAGATTTATGTAAAGAATTTAATACAAGTGATTATTATACTATGCCTAAAAAAACTAAAAAAAGATTTATAGCTGAACCAGAAACATATGAGAGAGGTGGGAAAAACGTTACTACTGTAACTTTTTCAGAACCAATAATAATAAATAATCAATTTATAGGTGTTGTAGGGATAGATATATCTCTTGAAAAACTTACTGAAATTAATTCACATGTTAAGTTATATGATAGTGGTTTTGGCAGGCTTTTAAATGATAAAGGAATTGTATTAGTGCATAAGGAAGCAGATAAAGAAAATAAAATTGGTGTTGAATTTACACAAGAAGGTGCAGATGAATATTTAGAAAAACTTCAAAATGGTGAAAGTTTCATGGTTGATAAATATTCAGATACTTTAAAACAAGATGTACAAGCTTTTTATATACCAATCAGATTTGAAGGAGTTGATAAATATTGGTCTTATACGACGACAGTTCCTTCTAATGAATACATGAAAAATACATACAATAATGTAAAGAAGTTAGTAATAGCAGCTATAATTGGTGTTATATTGATGGGTACTATCATGTATTATAATAGTAATAAAGTTATTAAGCCAATAAAGGGATTAGAGGGTATTATTAAGCGATTAGCTACATTTAATTTAACTTTTGATGAAAACAGCGATGCCGTAGAATATTTAAAGCGAAAAGACGAAATAGGAGATATGACAAATGCCTTAGCAAAGATGCAAATGAATTTGATAGCTTTAGTTAAAAAGTCACTAGATATATCAAATCAAGTTGCAGCTTCATCTGAAGAATTAACTGCTACAGCTTTGCAATCGGCAACAAGTTCAGAAGAAATTGCTAGAACTATTGAAGATCTAGCTAGTGGAGCGAGTGACCAAGCTAAAAGTACTGAAATAGGTTTTGAAAAAGTAACTAAATTAGGAAATATTATAACTCAAAATCGTGAGATGATGATGGATATAGACAATAAGTCAAATGAAGTTATAAAACTTACCGATGAAGGTTTAGTTATTTTAAAAGATTTAATAGTTAAAACAAAAGAAAGTAAAGCTGCTAATAAGGAAATATTTGATGTAATAGTAAAAACTAAAGAAAGCTCAAATAAAATAGGCGAAGCTAGTAATATGATAAATTCAATAGCTGAACAAACTAATTTATTAGCTTTAAATGCTGCTATAGAGGCTGCTAGAGCTGGTGAAGCAGGACGAGGCTTTGCTGTAGTAGCTGAAGAAATTAGAAAACTAGCAGAACAAGCGACCGCTTCTACTAAAGAAATAGATAATATTGTAAATGAGTTAGATGAAAACGCAAGCCATGCAGTCGATACAGTAAAAAAAGTTGAAGTTATTGTAGGAAAACAGACTGAAAGTGTTGATATAACAGAAAGTAAACTTAAAGAGGTTACATCAGCTATTAGAATTGCAGAAGATTCTATTGAAAAAATGGATGTATTAGTTAAAGAAATGAACGAAAAAAGAGTTGATATTTCGGATATAATTGAGAATCTATCAGCTATAGCTGAGGAAAACGCAGCTGCAACCCAGGAAGCATCTGCATCTACAGAAGAACAAACAGCATCAGTTCAACAAGTATCTGGTGCAAGTGAAAATCTATCCCAATTAGCAATAGAACTCCAAGAAGAACTTGCTAAATTTAAGATATAAAAAATTATAGATAATAAAACACCTCTTCAATATTTATTTGAGAGGTGTTTTGTTTAGTTAGGATTCTATTTGTTCCAAGCCAGAATTAAAAAATATAGAAACTAACTTTCCAATTTTTTGATGAAATTATTTACTATATCATTTTTTGTTAACTCTAACAATTTATTAAGAAACATATCTGTGTTAGCTACTTTACTAGTATGAATACAGTTTAGAAGCTTTTTAAAGGTATCTCTACCGATTTCTTGTTCCAATTCATATAGTAAAACAGGTCCCTTGGTATAAAGTACATCAAAAGCTTTTTCGTTATTTCTGTCCAAGCCTTTTATTGGTGGTAAATCCTTGATATTATCCTTGTATTTATTTATAGTTTTGATAAATTCCTCTTCGCCATAATAGTTTCTTGTAGCTGACAAACATGAAAACTCTGCAAATGATTCATTTAGCCAATCTTCCCAAGTAGATACGCTGGCTTTTGACCACCATAAATGAGCCAGTTCATGTGCAAGATATTTAAAATAGTATTTTTCTTCATTTTCACTTTGATATTTGTAGTGACTATTTGCTGTATTACGATCAGGTAGTATAATTAATCCTGGCCTGCAATAACCGCCTCCTTGGATTCTAGGCACTATGACTATTGAAATATACTGACTATCAATATGACCAAATGTAGTAGTATAGTTTTTTAGTATTACTGATATTCTTTCTTGTAGAAATTTTGATATAGGCTTGTGCTTATTTTCGATATAATAAATCGATATACATACATTACCAAAGTTGGCTTCGTATTTGTTATCTTTAAAGTATTTAGATATTAAAAATGTACAATCGCTAGTTGGTATTTTTTGATTTATAATCCAGTGATTCTTTTCTTGTTTAGAATTATTTCCTACTACTATATTTTCATTATCAGTTGTTATTTTTACGTTGAAATAAGCTTTATCCAGTGATTCTGATAATGGAAACCAAGGAGAATAAATGCCTAATTCAGTATAGTAATCTGATATTCTATTAATTTCAGAATCCTTAATTATAGTAATATGACCGCTATATTCAAAGTATATATTAACTGTTTCACCTTTTTGAATTGATTTTTTTAAGTTTATTGTTATTTTTTTTGATTCTGATATAAAAGGTGACCATTCTTCTACATCATTTCCGACTTCGTATGTATCTAAATTTTCACTAGATATATTATGTATTTTTAGATCTTTGTGTATGTAAAATACTAATTTAGTAGTGTTTTCTTTTTTTATTAAATAATCTAATGTTACTTTTGCTGTTAAAAAATGCTTAAAGTTATCAATATCTAATATAGCATAGTAATTAGAAAAGCTTTGTGTCATACATATCGCTCCTTTGCATTTTATTTTAAATAGTGACTTAATTATAATGCACCTATGAAAAAAATGTCAATTGATTTACTTAATTTTAATAACTAAAGTCAATAATATTAGTCAACCAAGGATTAAATAAATATATAATTAAAAAAATAAAAAAGGTAAAAATACTGCATTTAATTCAAAATTATAATATAAATAAAATAAAAAAGTATAAATAAAATAGATAAGTATAAACAAAATAAATAAGTATAAATAAAATAAAAAGTATAAATAAAATAAAAAAATATAAATAAAAATATAAATAAAACTTTTATCATTGACTTTCGATAAATATCGAAATATAATGAAATTAGAAATAAATCTAAGGAGGGTTTTATGGATAATATTAACAATATTTATTATTTCGATAGTCCTGTAATTGATTTTTTAGCCAGTATGTTTAGAATTACCAACAATAAACGAATGCTAAAAAATGGTGATATTTATTTTGAAGACTATAAATTTGATGATGAATTATTAAAATTGATTGAGCAATGCGACAAAGCAATTAATAACGAGATGAGAAAAAAATTAAATTTGTTTTTTAATTGGGAAACATATTTTGGAATGTGTCTTGTTCCTTATGTTGTAGAAAATGATATACAATTTGTAGAAGATTTCATATCAAATATAAGAAATATCAATGACAAAGAGTTGCTGTCGCTATTTTTAGGAACTGGCTATACATTGGAAAAGGAAGGTGATATTTCGATAGACGATATTATTAATGATGAGAGAAAGAGTATAGAATTTATTAATAAAAACATTCAGATACCGACTGAATTCAAATGGGATTTGCTTCAATTTTTTATAAATCCGAGAAAGATGAAAAATGATTTGATTTATTTGTTTGAAGAGTTTTATAAAATTTATAAAAACATTGAAAGTTTTGTAATTGATAAAGTTGAGTATTATAAGAATACTTTGATTAAAAATCTCCACAAATATGGGGATGAATACGCAAGTATTATTACTAATACATCAATATCAAAATTATATGAAAAAGAAAAGGTAGTGTTTGCAGTATCTTATTTTTATGAATATGCTTGTTTAGATGCATATCAAAATAAAATACACACATATATGATTGGCTATAAATATCCTGAAGCTTATGTAGAAAAAAAACATAGTATTTTGTCAGGTGTAGACATGTTTAAAGCATTAGGAGATGAAACTAGGTTAAATATAATTAGATTATTATCAAAGAAAAAATGGTATGGTAAAGAATTAGCAAAAGAATTAAAGCTTTCGAATTCTACAATATCACATCATTTGTCTTTGTTGATGTTAAACAAAATTATAACTTCAGATAGGGTTGATAATAGAACATATTATACATTGAATGAAGTTGAATTTAAGAAGCATGTTATTAATGCAGTTGATAATATAATCGGTAGGTAGATTAGTATTAATTTAAATAAATACATATTTTTTTAGAATGGTATTTCGATATATATCGAAATACTAACAAATAAGATTGTTATAACATGAAGGGATTGATAATTGTGAGTAATAATAAAATTAATTTAGTAAAGAATAACAAGAATTTTGCTTTGATATGGTTAGGAAATCTAGTTTCTACACTTGGGAGTAATTTTCATTCTATAGCAGTTATGTGGTATGTGTATAAAATAACAGGATCATCTTTACAAATGGGAACAAGTTTAATATTTACTGAATTACCATATATAATACTTGGAGTATTTTCAGGTACGATAGCTGATAGATGTGATAAAAGAAAGATTATGATTATGTCAGATATAATTAATGGTATGCTGGTAGGATTGATAGCATTAATGATATTTAATGAAAATCTTAATATTAAAATGTTATATGCTTTATCTGCTTGTATAGCAAGCTCCAGAGCATTTTTTTTGCCAGCAGTTTCATCATTGATTCCTCAAGTAGTTTCTAAAGATGAGTTGATTGAGGCTAATTCAATTAATCAAATTTCAACAAAAATTTGTTCTATAATAGCTCCAGCTTTAGCAGGTTTTTTGATAATTGGGATAGGAATACCGGGATTGTTTATTTTAGATAGTATTTCTTATATATTATCAGGAATATCTGAATGTTTTATTAGTGCAAAGAATAATGTTAAGAGTCAAATTAAAGAAGAGGAAAACAATTTTTATGAAGATGTAAAAATAGGGTTTAGATATTGTTTGAGCAATAAAGTGTTATTGCATTATATTATTGTTGGAGGGTTAATAATTAATTTTTTCTGTGCACCACTTTCAATTTATATTCCTGTATACTCTGGTACCATATTGAATATGGATAGTAATGGTTATGGAATGTTAATGTCAGCACTTTCAATCGGAAGTTTATTTGCTGCAACATTTGCATCAAAAATAGCCATGAAAATTGGATTTTTTAAATTGACGACTTTAGGGCTTATATCAGAAGGAGTTTTTATTTTATTGTTTGGTGTTTCAAAAACATTTATATTAACTTTTATTATTTTTATATTATTAGGAGTATCCTTTGGTGTTTGTAATGTATGTATAGCTACAGTATTTCAAACAATAACACCACAAAAATATTTAGGAAGAATTTCTAGCATAGGCATTATATTGAGTGGAGTTACTACACCTTTAGGTTATTTTGTTGGAGGATGCGTTGTGGAAAAAATATCTTTGCATTTGATACTTATATTTTCAGGAGCATTAATAATGATAGCTGGTATGACTACTATTAAATTTAAGGATAAAAAGGTTGAAGATGACAAAAAAATTTATATGCTATAATAGTGCAAAAACGCTGGAAAATATTATAATTTAGAAACCAATCAATACTTTGAAGTTTTTCTATATTAAAAATTAAATTGCTTAAATTTATTTTAACTCTCTAATATGTGGCGAGGGAGCCATGCAGGAATCTTTCTCTTACGCGGTGTGTGTACATGTTTTGAGTAGAGAACAGAAATCTATGATTTCTTGTGAATCACTTACTGCTAGGAATGAAATGAGTAGGAGTTACCTCTTTATTAGAAGTTGAAGGAAAAAACATGCGCACCAATGTTCCTTAGTAAGAAACCCTGCATGTCTCCTAGTATCTATATGGTTGCTAGTTAATAATGCAAATTTATGTTTAATATTCAGACTGGTATTAAATGTATTAAAATTGCACTATTGTAGTATATGAATATTTAGGGCTAGAAATAGTTGCAAAATGTTAAGAATTTATAAAGATAAATGAAAATAGCATTATATCATAATAAATTGAATTAAGGTAGAAGTTAGAATTTAATAAATAGAATTTTTTTACATTGAAGAAGGATTTCTTATTCAAATGTCAAATATTTTATATGATTGATAAATTATGAAAAAACTAAAGAAAATAATCATAATGAAACAACTACTTGAATAAGTATAAGTGTAAGATTGAAAAACATAAGAATAAGAAAGGGAGTTGGAGATTAATGACAGACAAACTAATAGAAAGCAATTCTGTTAAATTAGCTGGAGAAGTAGTTTCGGAACTTGAGTTTAGTCATCAAATGTATGGCGAAGGATTTTATATGTTTAAAATGGAAATTCCAAGACTTAGTAATTTTTCAGATGAACTACCTATAACAATATCAGAGAGGCTTTTGGGTGACATGAATTTAAAAAAGGGGGCAAAGATATTCGTTGAGGGACAGCTAAGGTCATATAACAGATACATAAATGGTAATAATAAATTATTGTTAACAATATTTGCTCGAGATGCATATTCACCTCAGGAAGAAGATTTTATAAGCATGCTTAAGAAGCCTAATGAAATATATCTTGATGGGTATATATGTAAAAAGCCGGTTTATAGGACTACTCCTTTTGGTAGAGAAATAACAGATATATTATTAGCTGTCAATCGTCCTTATAACAAATCAGATTATATACCTTGTATTTCATGGGGTAGAAATGCTAGATTTTGTGAAAAGTTAAAAATTGGTGATCATATTAAGCTTTGGGGTAGGATTCAAAGTAGAACATATCAGAAAAAACTTAATAATACTGAAATAAGTACAAGGATTGCATACGAAGTTTCAGTATCAAAGTTAGAATTTATTAAAGATGATAATAATAGAGAATTAAAAAAAGAAGAAGCAGATGCATTAACATAAAAAGAGGAATTATTTGTATATTATAAGAACATAGAAACTAAAAAAGGGAGTTGTTCAAAAGTATTATATTTTGAAATACTCCCTTTTTTAGTTTTATTATTGTTTATGCAAACTAAATGATGTAAAATTATATTAATGAAATTTTGGGAGTTGATATTTAATGAGAAATAAATTTGTTAAAATTGTTGCTGTAGCTATTGTATTAATGATGGTTATAAGTTTGTTTGCTGGTTATCTTATAAGATAATAATAGTGAGTTATATGGACTTCAAGATTGGAACAATTGTTATTTTATTTTAGGTAGTGTTTAATTTATGTTAAATAGGATATTATTAAAACTTAAAAGTTAAGTAAATTTATGAGAAGTAGAAGTTTTAATGATAGAAATTAGTTTGTTTTTAATATAAAAGGCTGGTTTAATTATTGCTTAACCCGCCTTTTGTATATATTTGATTAAATTTTCTAAATTGTGGATAAGCAAAAATTATCTCGCATTTTTAAATAAGTTTATTTTTTGCTATTTTCATGGGAGACTTTATTCTTATCTTTTTTAACTAAAGATATCCCTTTTTTTATTGTATTAACATATGTATCTATATTTGTAATTTTATCCTTAGTGTAAGTTGACACTTCATCTACATTTTTGGTGATTCCATTTACGTTATTCATAATATAAGTAAGGTTGTCCTCATTTTTCTTAATCATATCATTAATAGATTTTATTAATTCGGCAGCTTTTATAAATATTGGGATAAGAAAACAAATAAGCACAACAAACCCTATAAAATATCCGAATTTCAATAATTCGCCAAAAGATAATTCCATTAAAAAACCTCCTTTCGTACTTATGATGTTATATTTTTCTAGTACTAGATTAATTATATACTAAAATTAATTTTGTTTAAATAGGTTTATTAAAATCAGACTATTCATAAAAATTATGAGTAGTGAACCCAAATCTTGATTTGGTTTTTATCACTTTAAATTTACCAGCTTGGTATGCCTTCAATTTACTGGAATTTTCTAATTCAAAATTATTCAGCACAATATTCAAAATTATAAAGACTAATTAGTTTATAATACAAAATAAGTCAAAATTTATATTAAAATAAACATATATTATATCATAAGAATAAAAAAAAATAATTAGGCATTTGGGAGGATTTTTACTATTTTCATAGAATATATTAATTATTAATAAGTAAGGTGATGAAGATGGGCGTACAATTGAGTAAGAGAGAAAAAATCTATTATAGTTTAATAGGTTTTATTGGCATTATATTATTAATCATTGAAATTTTCATCAATAAGTCTTTATTAGTGAAATATGGATGGCTTTTACTATTATTTTTACCGTTAGCTATTGTTGCTAATAGAAAGTATATAGTGTTAAAGAAATTTATATTTAAATTTGATGTTATATATGTTATAACAGCTTATTTTGTCTTAAATTATATTACTGCATTATGCCTTTTGATATTAATAACTATTATTAAAAATATCGGTTATTCTAAAAAGGAAAAACTGAAAATACTCAATGAAATAGGTATGATTAGTATCGTTTTTGTTACAGCTCATTATACTAGTTTATATATTATAAGTAAAATAGGTATAAGTAACTTAGATAAATCATTGTTAAATGTTTTTATTTTAATGATATCTATGTTTGTTTTTAGTTGGTTTATGCTCCATTTACAGTTCAACATAATACATGAAAGAGAAGCATGTAAAGATTTCAAAGTATTTATACGACATGATTTTTTATCTAATTCATATGTCATAATATCATGCTGTATAAATTACTACCTATATAATGAAATGCTATATGTTGGAATGTTTTTGGGATTATGCGTAATAATAATAATTTCTTACCTAATTACATCATTACTACAACTAAAAAAACATAATAAAGATTTAATTGTTGTTAGTGAAATAGCAGCAGCTATGGCTTCTAAATTAGATTTAAGAGAAACGCTTGCAAATATAATAAATGGAGTTTGCAAATCATTAGATCCTGATTTTTGTGCAATATTTGAATATGACAAAGGTAATAATCAATTAAATTTGATTGATTATAAGATGATATTAAGATTTGGTTTAGGAATAAGAATAAAAGATATCAATAAAGTAGTAAATGAAAACATTGATGTCATAACAAATTATAGGAATAGTGTAATAATAGGGGATTTATATTTACTTAAAAATAAATTGAAAAATAAATCAAATAACAATGTGATTAGCTACTTCAGATCTATAATATATGAACCATTGATTTTAGAGAATAATTATTTTGGATGTATTATGATAGCGAGAAAGGAAAGAGATTTTTTTTATAAAGAACAGTTAAAGATTGCTGATATTATAACTAATCATGCTGTAATAGCCTATAAAAATGCTAAGATGTTTAAGAAAGTTAAAAATGAATCTATAAGGGATAGTCTTACAGGCTTATACAATCAAAGACAATTTTTTGCTGCACTAGAAGATATAAATATTAACAAAAGAAATAATGTGACAAGTTTAATTATATTTGATATAGATAAATTTAAAAATATTAATGATACTTATGGGCATCAAACTGGTGACAAAATTATTAAAGAAATATCATATATTATAAATTCAAACATTAGAAAACAAGATATTGTGTATAGATATGGAGGAGAAGAATTTACAGTCGTTTTGCCAAAAACAAATCAGATTGAGGCTTTTAAAATTGGAGAAAGAGTAAGATATATTATAAGTAAAGAAACTTTTTATAGTTGTGATGGAAGAAAAATAGATATAACAATAAGTGGTGGAGTTTCAGAGTTCCCCAAAATAGCGGATAGTTCTACAAAACTATTATCTTATGCAGATAGAGCTTTGTATAATGGAGCAAAACAAAAAGGACGTAACAAAGTATCATTATATACATAAATAACGCATTGGCTGACATTAGCTGTATGCGTTATTATTTTTAGCAGAGAGCCCAAATCTTCTAATTATTAGACTTGCAGAATATAATTGGGAGTTATATGAATAATCAGGTGAAATTGATTATAAATACTGAAATTACTTTAAATATATAATTTGAAAGCTGTATTGCTATTTAATCAATAGCAAAAATATGCTATAATTTATTAAAAAGAAAATTGAAATAAATAAACAATCCAAGACTATTATGTTTTTTAATTCACTAAATTATAACTTATTGCTTGTTACTAGGTGAATAATAATTTTTAATGTATAAATGCTCCTTTTAAAAAATAATATATATTAAGTATGTATTTTATTATATATTTAGGAGGGGAAAATTATGCTTCAAAAAAGACGTAATAACAATCCAAAGGACAAGCTAACTATATTTATTACATTTTTTGTAATTGCACCATTAGTTTCAATTAGTCTTGCATATTTAGTTGTAAATCATGTTATTGTACCATACTTTATTGAGCAGGAAGCAGAAATCAAAGAGGAAATACCACCATACAATGCGATAGCAGATGTTCATGAAAATATAAATAATAATAAAGATGTTGAAATTTCAGAGTTAGAATATAAAATAAACGATATTGGTTTTTGTAGTGTTCAGGTAGGTAGTTTTAATGATGTTAATAATGCTAAAACATTAATACAGGATATGAAAAACAACAATATGGCAGGATTTATTGTAAAGATTAAAGATAGTTACAAAGTATATTCTGGTGTTTTTACAAATGAAGAACATGCTAGAAAACACAAAGAAGAACTTAAAAAAAATTACAATGATGCATTTATATCTTCAAATTTAATGAGTGGTGGTGTAGTGAAATATACACAAGAAGAAGAAAAATATGTAGAGGCATTTGCAAAGGTAATAGATTGTTTTACACTTTCATATGAGTCAGAAAGTATAAGCTGGTTAGAAGCACTTAAAACTCATAATAAAAGTACAATAATCAAGAGTTTACAAGAAAACAATAAAAAAATTAGAGAAAATATTAAAATGATGGATAATGAAAAATCTGATAATATACAGCTCAAAGGTGTAAAGGAAAATATAGCGCAAAACTTACAAAAAAGAGAAGAGCTAGTTGCTGTATTTGAAGCAACAGATATTGTTGAAGCGTATAATCAATATAGTAAATGTATGGTAGATTATTTAAATATGATAAAATTAAACTAATGATATGATTTGTATCGTATAAATAAAATCAAAACATAAGTATGAAAGGAAGGTGAAGACCGTTATTAAATTTACAAATGGAGATTATTTATAAGATGTAAATTTTATTTAACGGTACTATTATGAGGATTAGAGACATTAAGGAAATTCTTGATGCTGACGTCTTAACTGGCGAAGATCTGTTAGATAAAGAAGTATTTAATGCTTTTGGAGCTGATTTAATGAGTGATGTTCTTGCTTATGTTAATAGTAATACTTTACTTTTAACAGGTTTAACAAATCCCCAAGTAATAAGAACTGCTGAAATGAGTGATGTATTTGCGATAATATTTGTTAGAGGTAAAAGCCCAAGTGAAGAAATACTAGAGCTTGCAAAGAAAAATGGATTAATAGTATTAAAAACAAATCATATATTATATACGGCATGTGGTAAATTATACGAAAGAGGTTTACAAGGGCTTAGAATATAGAAGGGATGAGTTTAGTGAATAGCGAAGCAGGCTTAATAAAACTAGAATATGATATAGTACAAAATGATTTTAGTAGGGCAGGAGAAGCTTCTAGTAATTTAAAAAAAGTTTTAAAACAGCTGGGAGTACCTCATCAAATTATAAGGAGAGTAGCAATAGCTGCATATGAAGCTGAAATAAATATAGTAATACATTCTAATGGTGGAAAAATCACAGCAAAAATTAGTCCAGAGTATATAGTATTAATTGCCAAAGATAATGGTCCAGGAATTAAAGATATAAAACTTGCTATGACAGAAGGATATTCAACAGCTTCTAACAAAGTTAGAGAAATGGGTTTTGGTGCAGGTATGGGTTTACCAAATATCAAAAGATGTGCAGATGTATTTGATATACAATCAAAAAAAGATAGTACACAGGTAACTATAAAAATTAGCTTTAACCTTGAATAATCATATAAAAAATGCTAAAGTATAGTATTAATTTCTATGAATAATCAGGGTTTATAGAAGAAATTAAAGAAAAATAGTAGGTGAGTGATATAAATGAATAAATATTTTCATTCTGTTATTTTAGATAGTGAAAAATGTACAGGTTGTACAAATTGTATGCAGAAATGTCCCACAGAAGCATTAAGAGTCAAAGATAAAAAAGCAATAATATTAAATGAGCGTTGTATTGATTGTGGTAATTGTATAATTGCTTGTCCTTACCATGCTCAAAAAGCGGTGGCTGAAAATTTAGATGCGTTGAAAAACTATAAATACAAAATAGCAATACCTGCTACGACATTATATGGGCAATTTATGTCAGAAGTAAATGTTGATACAATTTTGCAAAGCGTAAAGGATTTGGGTTTTGATTATGTTTATGATGAAGTAATAGGTTCAGATTTAGCAAGAATATTAATTAAGAACTATATTAAAATACATGGCAATAATACTAAACCTTTAATATCTTCACATTGTCCATCAATTACAAGATTAATACAAAGTAAATTCCCAACTCTTATGAATAATATAGTAAAGATAGAATCACCTATGGAAATTGCAGCTAGATTAGTAAAACTAAAAATCAAAGAGAAATATGGATACGAATTGAGTGAAATTGGAGTATTTTACATTACTCCATGTCCAGCAAAAATTACAAGTATAAAAAACCCGATAGGTATTAAAAAATCATATGTTGATGGAGCAATTTCTATTAATGAAATTTATGGTGATATATATAAAAATATCAAAAAAAATAGAGGGAAAGAAACAGAAAATTTTATGAGTGGATCAACACAAGGTATAGAATGGGCATTAGCTGGAGGTCAAAGTAAATCATTAAATTTGACAAATTATATTGTTGTTGACGGTGTTGAAAACGCTTGTAAGATATTTGAGAAAATAGAATTAGGAAAGTTAAACCATATAGATTATGTAGAAGCATTAGCATGTACAGGTGGTTGTGTAGGTGGAGCTTTAAATGTAGAAAACCCGTTTGTAGCAGAAAATAATTTTAGGAATCTATTAAAAGAAAACAAAGATGGTATTACTATAAATGAAAAATATGCAATAGATCTATGTAAAGCTGGATTTGTTTGTTGGACAGAAGAATTGATACCAAAAGAAATAGACGAGTTATCGTCAGATATAAGAATTGCTTTTAAAAAAATGGAAAAAATAAATAAACTGGTTAAAGAGTTGCCTGGGTTAGATTGTGGTTCATGTGGTTCACCAACATGTCAAGCGTTTGCAGAAGATGTGGTAAATGGTTTATCAAGTATTGAATTTTGTGTATTTAGCAAAAACAATGATACTCAAGGATATGATAATAAATAATTTATTATAGATAAAAGTTTTTGATTTATCCAAGATTATGATTAGCGAGCATATATTAATTGTAAAATTACGGATTTAGTTAGTCCTGAATTATTTTTCTAAACAAAGATGAGGAGGTAAGTGAATGAACCTTTCTGATATAATGAATCAATTAGACCTAGAAGAAGTCGTTAAAACTACACAAGAGAAAGAAGTCAACAATGTGTATATAGGAGATTTATTGAGTATAGTAATGTCGAAATCACAAGAGAATGATATTTGGATTACAATTCAAACTCATGTCAATGTAATTGCAGTTGCAGCACTTGTAGGAATTAGTGCTGTTATTGTCGTTGAAGGTATGAAAGTTGAACAAGATACTATAGAAAAAGCTAAAGAAATGAATATTCCTATTTATACAACCAGTTTAAGTGCATATGAAATAGCTTGTAAATTAAATGAATTAGGGATATAAAATGAAACTATATTATGATTTGCATATACATTCGATATTATCTCCATGTGGCAGTGAAGAAATGACACCAAATAATATAATCAATATGGCAATGCTAAAACAATTAGACATAATTGCAGTAACAGATCATAATACAATGTTAAATGTTCCAGCTGTTATAAAGGTTGCACAAAAAAAAGGTATAATAGTTCTTCCGGGTATTGAGGTTACAACTAAAGAAGATATTCATGCATTATGTTATTTTAAGGATATTAATGATGGGCTGAAATTTCAAGATATAATCTATGATAGTTTACCCAATATCAAAAATAATGAAGAGATATTTGGTTATCAGTATATCATGGATGAGAAGGATCAAATTATCGGCAAACTAGACAAACTATTGTTAAGTTCTACTAAATTTACTATAAATGAAATAAATAATTTAGCAAAAGAGTATAGTGGAGCAATGGTTCCAGCTCATGTTAATAAAACTACAAACAGTATTTTATCTAATTTAGGCTTTATTCCCAAAGAATTAAAATTATGCATAGTAGAAAAAAATAGTGATCAAAATGAATATTTATGCAAAATGATAGGTGAAAGTGACTATAATATTATAACTAATTCAGATGCTCATTATCTGAGAGACATTAGTGAACCTGACAATCAAATTCTTGTTAATAAAAAGGATATAAATAGTATATTTAATTACATGACAAAGGGTGGCTAAATATGAAAGAATTATCATTACACATACTTGATATAGCTGAAAATTCTGTTAGAGCAAATGCCAAATTAATTTATATATATATAAAAGAAGATACTAAAAAAGACTTGTTAGAAATAACGATTGAAGATGATGGAAAAGGTATGGATGAAGAAGTTGTGAAGATTGTTGAAGACCCGTTTTATACTACAAGAAAAACTAGAAAGGTTGGTTTAGGAATAGCTTTATTGAAGGCAGCTGCCCAGAGATGTGATGGATGCTTTGAAATCAAGTCAGTATTGAATGAAGGTACTAAAATCAGTTGTTCGTTTAAACATAGTCATATTGATAGAGCGCCTATAGGTAATATCTCTGATACAATACTTGCTTTAATAAACAAAAGCGATCATATTGATATAATGTATAGGCATGAAATTGATGAAAATATATTCACATTCGATACTAGAAAAATTAAAGAAATGTTAGATGGTGTAAGTTTAAATAATTATGAAGTAATAATGTGGATTAAAGATTACATAGAAGAGAATGTAAATTCTATCCAAAATACGTTAAATACTTAACTTTGTTTTACAATAGTGTAATGTCGTGTTATAATATCAATGTTAAACACTTATATTTAATAACACTTAATTAAAGACATAAAGAATAATAGTAACTATATCAGCATTAGCTTTTTAAAACACATAGAAAATTATAATGATTAAAGTTTTGGATATAATTTCATGTGAAGGACAAAATCTATATATAAGATTTTGTTTTATAAGCCTATAGTTTACTAGTTTTTTTGTGTTTATAAATAAGTTGATATATTATGTAAAAGCATAGCGAATACAAGATAAAGAGGTGAAAAGAATGAGTCAAAAAAGTGTTACTTTCAAAGGCGGTATACATCCACCACATTTCAAAAAAATGACTGAGAATGTTCCCATTGAAAGAGCAGAAGAGCCAAGTCTAGTTATTATTCCGATGCAACAACATATTGGTGCTCCTTGCGAGCCAATTGTTAAACCGGGAGACAAAGTAAAAGTTGGACAAAAAATTGGTGAAGCGAAAGCGTTTGTATCTGCACCTATACATTCTAGTATTGCTGGAACTGTTAAAAAGGTAGCAGAATCTAATACTCCTACAGGTAAAGCAGTTTGTGTGTTTATAGAATCTGATGGAACAAATGAAGTTTGTGAAAGTGTTCAACCTAAAGGGGATTTAGAAAATATTTCTAAAGAAGAAATAATCAGTATTATTAAAGAAGCAGGTATTACAGGTATGGGAGGAGCTGGATTCCCAACACATGTTAAGCTTTCTCCACCACCAGACAAAACAATAGATTATGTTGTTTTAAATGGTGCTGAGTGTGAACCATACCTAACAGCAGATCATAGGTTAATGCTTGAACATCCAGAAAAAGTAGTATTTGGATTAAAAGTATTAATGAAAGCAGTTGGAGTTACAAAAGGTTTTATAGGTATAGAAAACAATAAACCAGATGCAATTGAAACTATGAATAAAGCTGTTAGCTCAGAATCAAATATCGAAGTAGTTGTTTTGCAAACAAAGTATCCTCAAGGAGATGAGAAACGTTTGATAAATGCAGCTACAGGTAGAAAAGTACCAAATGGTGGTCTTCCAATGGATGTAGGAGTAGTTGTAAACAATGTTGGAACTGCTGCAGCTATCTGTGATGTATTTAAAACAGGTATGCCATTAATTGAAAGAATAGCAACAATTACAGGTAGTGCTATAGCAAAGCCTAGAAACTTAATTATTAAGGTTGGTACTCCATTTAAGGATATTATAAATCAATGTGGAGGATATAAAGAAGAGGTTGGTAAAATAATAATGGGTGGTCCAATGATGGGGCTAGCTCAATTTACAGATGAAATTCCTACTATTAAAGGAACTTCAGGTATCTTGGTTTTAGATAAAGAAGATGCAACATTACCTGAACCTCAAGCTTGTATAAGATGCGGTAAATGTGTAAATATATGCCCAGTTAATTTACAACCGCTTATTATAAGTAAACTTTCATTAAAAGGAATGTATGACGAAGCAGAAAAATTCAATGCTACTTCTTGTATAGAATGTGGTTCATGTTCGTATATCTGTCCATCTAAGAGACCGTTATTACAAGCAATAAGAGTAGCAAAAAAAGAAATAATAGCCAAAAGAAGAGCTAGAGGTTAGGAGGTATATATATGGAAAAACTTCTTATAGGTTCATCTTCTCCTCATTTGAGGTCTAATGAAACTATACAAAGTATAATGCTTGATGTTTTAATAGCTTTACTTCCTGCTACTATCGCAGGTGTATACTTTTTCAGATTTAACGCTGTTAAATTAATAGTATTAGCTATCGCATCAGCAGTTGCAACAGAATATATTATTCAAAAATTAACAAAAAAACCTGTTACAATTAGAGACTTGAGTGCTGTCGTTACAGGACTACTATTAGCATTTAATATACCAGCATCAGCTCCTTGGTGGATACCAGTAATAGGTTCAGCTTTTGCCATTGCTATTGTTAAACAAGCATTTGGAGGATTAGGTCATAACTTTATGAATCCAGCATTAGGAGCAAGAGCTATGTTACTAGCTTCATGGCCAGTAATTATGACAAACTGGGTAACTCCAGGACCAGATGCAGTAAGTACTGCAACACCACTTGCTATAATGAAAGGAGCAGAAGCTACAAATGAAGCATTGCCATCACTTACAAATATGTTTATAGGTAATATCGGTGGATGTATAGGTGAAACTTCTGCAGCTTTATTAATATTAGGTGGATTATATTTACTATATAAAAAGGTAATAAATTGGAGAATTCCAGTAGTTTATATTGGAACTGTAGCAGTATTAACATTCATTCTAGATGGTGGTTTTACAGGAATGTCATATCACCTTTTTGCAGGTGGATTGATGATAGGTGCATTCTATATGGCAACTGATTATGCTTCATCTCCTGTGACTCCTAAAGGTCAGCTAATTTTCGCCTTTGGTTGTGGTCTTTTAACATCAATAATCAGATTATATGGAGGATATCCTGAAGGAGTATCTTATTCTATATTGCTAATGAATGTTGCTACACCGATTATAGACAAATTTACAAGTCCAAAAGTATTTGGTGAGGTGAAGCGAAATGGGTGATACAATTAAATTAGGTATTATATTATTGATTATTACTTCTATTGCTGCAGTAATTTTAGGTTTCTCAAATTCTATAACAGCAGACAAAATTGTAGAAGCTGAAGCTATGGTTAGTGAAGAAGCAAGAAGAGAAGTTTTAACTGCTGATAAATTTGAAAAAGCAGACGTACAGTTAGATGATGAAAGAATACATGATGTATATAAAGGATTATCTGATTCTGGAGAAATAATGGGTTATGCAATAACTACAGCTACTTCAGGTTATGGTGGAAATGTAGAAATCATTACAGGTATTTCTGTTGAAGGAAAAATTACAGGAATTAAAGTCGTTAAACATCAAGAGACTCCAGGGTTAGGAGCAAATGCACAAAATCAGGAGTTTAGAGATAGATTTAAAGACAAAAGTACAGAAAAGGAACTTGTAATAGTAAAATCAGCGCCTAAAAACCCTGACGAAGTACAGGCAATAACAGGAGCTACAATTACTTCTAATGCTGTAAAAAGTGGAGTAAATTTAGCAATTGAATTATTCAATACAAAACTTGCTAAATAAGCTGTTTATATGGAGGTGAAATAATGGGAGTTTTTAAAAACTTTAAAAATGGATTAATTGACGAAAACCCAACATTTGTGCAACTTTTGGGTATGTGTCCTACACTAGCAGTAACTACTTCTGCAGAAAATGGTTTAGCAATGGGACTTGCAACTACTACGGTTTTACTAGGTTCAAACTTAGTTATCTCTTTGTTTAGAAAAGTTATACCTGATAAAATTCGTATACCTGCATTTATTGTAATCATTGCTACATTTGTTACTATGATTGAAATGTTCATGCATGCTTATGCTATGGAATTATATAAATCACTTGGTTTGTTTATACCACTTATTGTTGTTAACTGTGTAATACTTGGTAGAGCGGAATCTTTTGCTTCAAAAAATGGTCCTATAGCTTCATTGGCTGATGGTCTTGGAATGGGATTAGGCTTTGCTCTTGCATTAACAATATTAGGTTCAATAAGAGAGTTATTAGGTGCAGGAAGTGTTTTTGGATATGCATTATTTGGTGAGGCATTTAAACCTGCCATAGTAATGATACTTCCTCCAGGAGCGTTCTTAGCATTAGGATTATTGATCGGCTTACTAAATGTAATAAAAAATAAGAAAGTTAACAAGGCGTAGAGGAGGTTAGAAAATGGAATTTTTCACGATATTTATTAGTGCTCTCCTTGTAAACAACTTTGTACTATCAAAGTTCTTAGGAATTTGTCCATTCCTTGGTGTTTCAAAGAAAGTAGAAACAGCAGCCGGTATGAGTATGGCAGTTACATTTGTTATGGTTTTATCATCAATTATAACATATTTATTACAGGTAGCAGTATTAGATAGATTCGGATTAAATTATTTGCAAACTATTGCATTTATATTAGTAATCGCATCATTAGTGCAGTTTGTTGAAATGTTTGTTAAAAAATCAAGTCCTTCTTTGTATGAAGCATTAGGTGTATATCTTCCTTTGATAACAACTAACTGTGCAGTGTTAGGACTTGCAATTATGAATATACAAGAACAATATTCATTAGGCGGTTTAATAGTAAATTCTATAGGAGCGGCATTAGGATTTTCATTAGCTATAATACTTTTTGCAGGTATAAGAGAAAGATTAGCATTAGCTGATATACCAGAAGCTCTTGAAGGATTCCCAATTGCATTAATCACAGCAGGATTAATGGCTATAGCATTTTTAGGATTTACAGGTTTAGTATAGGAGGTGAAATATTATGGAAGCAAGTTTAATAAATAGTATAGTATATCCAGCTGTAACCTTAGGTGGACTTGGATTAATATTTGGTGCAGGATTAGGTATAGCCTCTAAAAAATTTGCAGTTAAAGTTGATCCAAAGGTTGAGGCAGTAAGAGCAGCATTACCTGGCGCTAACTGTGGTGCATGTGGATATCCTGGGTGTGATGGATATGCAAATGCAGTTGCAGCAGGTAAAGCACCAGTAAATGGTTGTCCAGTAGGTGGAGCTGCTGCTGCTGAAAAAATAGCTGAGATTATGGGAGTAAATGCAGGTGCAGGTGTAAAAATGGTTGCAAGGGTATTATGTAATGGTACAACTTGCAATGCGCATGAAAAATTTGACTATGCAGGTATAGAAGATTGTAAAGCAGCATCTATGGTAGCAGGAGGTTCAAAATCATGTCAGTATGGATGTTTAGGACTAGGAAGCTGCTTAGATGTATGTGATTTTGGTGCTATATCAATAGTTGATGGTATAGCTCATATAGATAAAGAAAAATGTACAGCATGTGGTAAATGTATAAAAGCATGTCCAAAGGCTGTTATACAATTGGTTCCATATGATCAAAAAGTTGTGGTTGATTGTAATAGCAAAGAATTCGGAAAAGACGTTAAGTCAAAATGTTCGACTGGCTGTATCGGATGTCAAATGTGTGTAAAAGCATGTCCGTTTGATGCAATGACATTTGAGAACAAACTTGCAAAGATTGATTACGATAAGTGTAAAAACTGTATGGTATGTGCAGAAAAATGTCCAACAGGTGCTATTTATGCACTTTTAGAAGACAGAAAAAAAGCAGAAGTACAAGAAGATAATTGTGTTGGATGTACAATATGTGCAAAAAATTGTCCTGTAGGTGCAATAGAAGGAGAATTAAAGAAACCACACAAAGTAGATGAAGAAAAATGTATCGGCTGTGGCGTTTGTGAACAAAAATGTCCAAAAGATGCAATTATAATGAAATAGAGTAGATTACAAAATGCCATTCTTTCCATAGGAATATTTCTAATGGAAAGGTGGCATTTTTTTATTTAAGCTGTTTTTGTAATAAGAGTTTTAAATAGCTAGGGTAAGCCTTTGTGAGATGTTTGGCTTAATGTTTTTGTGTTGAAGCTATACAAGACATTTTTTTTACTCGGAGATGCCTATATTTTTCTGATGAGTTGATGATGAAAAAATATAGGCATCAATGTCGTGCACAAAAAATGTCATGCAGCTTCTAAGGGATATAATGGTTTGAATTCTCTAGGGTCAGGCGGTGTGAGTAAGAAGTTAATACATGATGGAGATTCATTACTAAATGGAGAGGGGCACGAATCTGAGAATCTTTGCTGTTCCTGTAAAGAAGCAATTTTTTTCA